>NZ_JANPLS010000119.1:0-3424 GCF_031422475.1 Chamaesiphon sp. VAR_48_metabat_403 | reverse complement strand
TCAATCGAATATTCAACCTAATAAATATAGAAACATCGCCTTTAACAATGACCTCTAACGCACCAGAAAGACAGTGGCGATCGAATACTCATTTACGCCCCCAATCTATCCGTGTCGGGCGGAATTTCATGCTCTCAGATTTCCTATATTCTGAAGCAGCAGCCAAGAAAGGGATCGCTAATGTCCCACCAACTCCAGACGGGATGGAAGTAGCCAGTATTCGAGGACTCTGTGAACATATTCTCGACCCAGTGGTCGATCGATTCGGAGCCATCTCTATCACCTATGGGTATGTATCCGATGCTCTTCAAAAAGCTACCTATCCAGCATGGAAACCCTCGATCCACAACTGTAAGCCTTGTAATGGTGCTTATTTGGGTGCCGCTTGTGATTTCCAGCCTCACAATACCGAGTTCAGCCATCAAGACATCTTGCGCTGGATTGCCGCAAACTGCACTTACGATCGATTGATTCTCTATCCAGGTTCGACGATCGTCTGTGTGGCATGGAGCGATCGACCTCGAAGCCATTGCCGTCAGTGGGTATACCCCGATGCCTTTTCTAGACCCGTATATGTCAAGCTAATTGATAAATCGAAGTGAAGATCTGTACCAGTATTAGAAGCTGGGATCGGACTCATTCAGTGTTTTCAAAGATTGCAGCATCCTCATCGGACAAGCAAATTTCACTTGAGCGTACCGCTGCGGATAGTTGATAAAAATATACTGTTCGTATTCAAACCAATTCATATCGCTCTTTTCAATGTTGCAATCGATACAGATCACCCAGAGATTATCGAACTCCATTGACAACCAAGGATAATGCGATCGAGGTAACTTATGATCGATGGTTTTATACTTGCTACCTGCATATCGTTCGTTACAAACTGGACATTTGAGTCCTGAATTATTATTTACCCAGATTCTGCTTTCCTCTGTTGACTTACATTCATATTTACCATTGATATACCGCCAGTTGTTGTACTTAATATAGTCTTGTTAATCTTGAGAGGTGAGCTTGTGATAATGTTTATTGCCAATTTCATCCGCAAGCTTGAATAGCGATCTAAGGTCTGTATCTTCTGCGATATTACTATCTAAGCTCATCACTTTTACACCCTGCTAAAGTCAATTGTTTCTACTTGTGTGTCGGGAAAATGTCGATCGATCTCATCCTCTATCTCTTGAGATAACATCGTGAATTGTTTCTCAAAGGTGGCAATCTCGTCAGCAGATTGATACTTTCGTCCGATCCGATCGGCTTCCAGAAATAATTCATCGAGGCTCCAGTTTTCACGATAAGGTGAGGTTAACATCTCTTGGATCTTGAGATAGAGTTGAGTAACTTTTTCCCAGCCAACATTCTTGTAGCCACTGTTTTTTAGTAGTTGAATCTCTTCTGATGTTATTTGAGCTTTGTTGTCTGAGTTAGATCGCTGTACTTGTCGATAACCCATGCCGTTAAATTCTTTTTTACTTGCCATGTAGATTACAATTTATCCTTGTGTCGATTTGAACAGTTTGAGAATAGCTTGCCGCAGATCGCTATCTTGATATTTCAAGATCCCTTTCATGTCTTTGGCGATTTGCAATCTAATTGAATCGACTATGTTCTTTAGGCTCTTGTTGTCTTTTTTGAGTTCAGCATTAACCTTGGTGAGCGATCGATTATCAACTTCTAGTTCCTTAACTCGTGCTAGTAACTGCTGATTGTGGATATTGTTCGGATCGGGAGAATCCACCCCTGTAACTTGTTGTTTCGATCGCGCAAGTTGTAGATCGCGTTGCTTAATATCTGCCTGATATTGTTGTTTTAAAAGCTCAATTTGATTAGTCTTTTTAGTCACCATACCTTTTTGGGCTGCTTGCTCACGCTGGCGTTTAATTAGTTCGCGTCCAGCAAATCGACTCGATATATTGCGGCGGATCGTTAACTCATCGGGATTAGTGTTGAAGTCGATCGACTCTACCGCCCTAAGTGCATCGGCTTTAGTCCAGTCCTCCGACTGAAGGATATTAATTATTTCCGCTTTGTCCATGAGGTTGCCGCAATACTTTTATCTACAGTAAAATACTGCCGATCGACTATACAAACCGGATGTTTTTGGCAAATATTTGTAGATGTTTTCTCAGTTGTCGGCTATAGATTACACACACGGGTAGCCATATCAAACCCTGTACCTGCTCTAATTAGCTCCTAGTATTGCGTTCAGTTCAGATCGACGGTTCTAGCGGTTACTTTTTGTGGTATGGCATCAAGCGCGAGTTCCAGATTGGACAGGATATCGATCAGGCTACCAGCTACCCCGCTGGGGATTAACTCACTATTGCCAAGTACGGACAGGGCACGTAGTATCGGTAACTCTTCCACATACAAACCCTCAAGCCGTCCGATCTCTGTCACGCACTTAACGATCGAGATCCTGAGACTAGATCGCTGGCTTATGCAATCGAGATAATAGCGAGGCTTGAGCGGTCTAACTGCGGTTAGTTCCCCCTTGAGCCGTTCCCGTTCTCGGTCGTCTGCATCAAGTAACTGAACCTGTATCCTCTCTCTAGTAGCTCTAGACACCTCATACGATTGGATTTCAACCGAGACTTTAGCAATGTCTTGTTGTAGACCGATTAATTGGGCACGGACTATCTCTATCATTGCTGCTCTTAATCTGGGTCTGCGGTATTTATCGATCGAGATAAGTGAGTCGGAAGCTTTATGTAGCCAGATTCTTGCTTGTGTGGTGCTAATCTGGTAACGATTTTCGATCTGGCGTATGAGGTCGGGCTTGCTCATCCCGACCTTGAGGCGATTGAGAATCCAGTCGATCCGCTCTTGTGCTTCAATATCTCTCTTTTTGCCGCTCATGTTTCACGCATCCTCTAGCTCGATCGTTACTGTAAAACTATTCTACTTACCTACAATTGGTAAAGGAATTATCGATCGATAAACCTCATCCAATTCCCCGACATAATAATCAACCCAATACTCGCCGCTGTTAGTCCCTACTGGCAGCGGTTTCAACGGTTTACCAGTCTTGGAGTGATAGCGATCGAACCGCTTATACCAATAACTAACCCGTTCCCCTTGCTTACCGATTCCCAACTCTACTAGACTCTTTTCATTGGTGGATATCTTGCGGGTAATGGTGAGATCTTCAACCGACAGATCGCCAGCAGCTAACAGCGATCGAGTCTCTTGGTAATAATCCTCAGCCGCGTCTAGACCTTGGGTGAAATATAAACCGATGAACTCGATCGGGAAGTGATTCTGTAGCGGGTATCGATTGCGCTTTCTGAATAACCCTTTAACGCTGGTCTTACCCTCTGCACTGACTAAAACATAGCTTTTAGCCTTGGGTGCATACAATCCACAGTGTTTAAGTTCTAACTCTATTTCGATGCCATCTGGTAGAGCATCAGCCACAGCC
>NZ_JANPLS010000118.1:0-2235 GCF_031422475.1 Chamaesiphon sp. VAR_48_metabat_403 | reverse complement strand
TGGGTATTAGTAAGTTTAGGTGGGGGGATAATTGCCATTCTCTGCGGTGGCTCGGTGGTATTACTTGCAATGTTTGGCTACTGGTTTCCCCTCATACCTGCCATATTCGGTTTGATAATTGCAGGTAGTTGTGTCAAGATTTATCTAGTACGAGGAACTAAATTTAGAACTGTTAATTCAAATTTGTTAGTGTCAACTTTCAGATATAAACGGATATGAACGAGCGGCGATCGAACGAAACGACATTTCATCTTTTATCAATTTTTTTAGGCATAACAATTAGTCTGGGTATTGTGATGCCCTTTGCTCTCATCCAAGCAGACACCTCAACCGCTCAACAGTTAAAGAAAAAGAAACAAATTCCACCTCCATCCCCACCTTCAAAAGGCTTTCCAGGAAATCGTACTGTGAGTGCTTCGATGAGTGGTGGCAGTTGCGACTTGAAATTAATCGCCCTAGCCCCAGAATTCAACCAGAATCCTTCAGGTCAAATTTCTGAAAAAAGTGTCTGGGGACAAACCACTGTAGAACGCCCAATCTTTTGGTTTTTTGTCCCTTCTACCCAAGCATTAAAGCTAGAATTTTCCCTCCAAAATCGACAAGGTGAAGATATCTACCGCGCTCCCATCCCCACTCCTGGACAACCTGGAGTAATTGGTGTGCGCATCCCCACCAGTCAACAACCTTTACAACTAGATCGAGACTACCGTTGGACATTAAAAGCTCAAGTACCTTGTGGAACGACTACCAATCGAGTGTTTGTAGATGGATGGGTCAAACGGGCAAGCTTACCTAATGCGGGCAATAGGAGCGATACTTTTGCCCAGCAGGGGATTTGGTATGATGCCGTGACGAGTTTAGCTCAACAGCGATTGCAAAAACCCAATGATGTTCAATTACAGCAAGATTGGCACAATCTATTAGAGTCCGCCGATTTGAACGCTATTGCCAAACAGCCGATCCTCAAATAAGACTTACACCCATCGTAACTTTGCTCGAACTGGTTATTAACTTAAGACTCGCTGCATCATCGAAACAGCACGTTTATGATTAGCCATCGCAGTTCTTTTTCTCTGGCGTTTTTGAGCTAGCGCAATGATGCGTTCGCGCATTTCGGGTTCGTCGAGCATCTCTGAGAACATCGCTTCGATCAGGACTTCGCGACAAATCTGTTCTTGGTGACACAATGCTTGTAACTTGTCACTCACAGCTTTCTCTAGCCGCAGGGTAGTTTGTTTGACTTCAAGAGTGGGTGATGTGCCATCGGGAAGTGTAGATATCTGGATATCTGAATAACTAGATGCTTCGATGTCTGGATTATCTGGATTAATAGACATAGAAGCATCTACGCTCTGAGAAGGCGATTTCTCATCAGAGAGTGTAGATATCTGGATATCTGGATATTTAGCTTTTTCGATATCTGGAATACTAGATATTGAAGATTCTACAAATGTAGGAACCGTAGGAGTTATTCCTGGATCGCGTTTGGGAACTTCCGGACGCTGGCGATTCTTGATTCGTTCTAGGGCATCACTCATGGCTCAGAACCTCAATAATTTTAGTAAAAGGATATTCGAGTTCCTCATGACCGAGTTCGGTGAGAGTTTTACCTTGGCGAATCCCTTTTTTAAACTGCTCTGATTCTTTAATTGAGGGGAAGATTGTCATCTCTGGAAATAGTTCGGTCATCGCCGCGATGTTTTCCCGACTATCTACAGTTTGAGTATTCCCCACCCAACGATCGCGGAACGGGATGACTCCCAAAACAGAGCCTGTAAAAGCAGCCAAGTTAGTCTGTTCGCCGACGAACTTGAGCGTGTCGATCAGACTATTTACGCCCTTAGTATTGGCTTCGACTGGAATTAATGCCAGATCTGCCGCACCCAGAGCTGTCAGGCAGATTTGAGATCGAGATGGCTGGACATCGACGATCGCATAGTCAAACAGTGAGGCTACAGCCTTGAGGCGCAGTTTGAGGATAAATGCCCCCGTCCCACTACTAGAGAGAAAATCCGTAACTTTAAATAAACTGCGATCGGCAGGAATTACAAATAAATTGGGATAACTAGTCGGGTAAATCCCATCCTCAGTAGTTACTTGTCCGCTTAATACTTCGAGTAAACTGGGTTCGTTTTCTTCTACCTCGCGTCCGAGGTAGAAAGTTAAATTAGCTTGGGGGTCGGCATCGATGACTAATACTCGTTTTCCCTGTTGAGCCAGGAGCAGAGCTGTAAA
>NZ_JANPLS010000117.1:0-12744 GCF_031422475.1 Chamaesiphon sp. VAR_48_metabat_403 | reverse complement strand
GCATCTATACCGATCCAGAACGACCCCCAATCGTCCCCGATGGCTTCTTATGTCTGAATGTCGAGCGACACTATGACGAAGATTTGCGCCTGAGCTACCTACTCTGGGACGAGGAAGTATCACCCATTTTAGTGTTAGAAGTAGTTTCCACCAACCCAGGTGGTGAATACACTACTAAACTCGATGAATATACGCGGATGGGCGTACTATACTATGTCATCTACTCTCTTGAAAAGGTGCTCCACTTGGGGAAACCCCAAGACCGCACTTTTCGCAACCCCAAACGCCGCCGCAAAGCCAAACTAGAGATCTATAAGCTCGTTAATGGCAAATACGAGTTACAAGATGGCAATCCCGTCTGGATGCCCGAAATTGGTATTGGTATTGGCAGCGAACGCGCCAGCTATGACCGATTGACGCGGGAATGGTTGTATTGGTACGACCGAGATGGCCAACGCTATCTTACTCCTGACGAACAAATCGAACGTGCCGATCTATTAATCGGACAAGAACGCCAACAAACCGAACTCGAACGCCAACGTGCCGATCGCCTAGCAGCAAAATTACGCGCTCTAGGCATCGATCCTGATTAGTTCGCTCCCGCGCTGCCCTGCGGGGGTTTATCGATCGGTATTGTGGTTGTTGGTAATCAGCGCAGCGGTAGACGATAAATACTTGTGGGTTGCGGGTTTTACTGGTGGGGGCAGAACCCGGATCTGGGGGTCGGTACCCCCAGCCCCCCCGTTGAGAGGCGGAACGCCGCCCCTCAAACTCCCCTGCGTAAGGGTTAGTTAGTTGGGATCGGGGTGGGTGTTACTACATTCCAAGGATGGCTTCGATTCGAGGTCTGTCAAACTGAATTGTGGTTGTTGGCAGTAAGCACGGCGGTAGGCGATAAATACTTGTGGGTTGCGGGTTTTACTGGTGGGGGCAGAACCCGGATCTGGGGGTACCGACCCCCAGCCCCCCCGTTGAGAGGCGGAACGCCGCCCCTCAAACTCCCCTGCGTAAGGGTTGGTTAGTGGGGATCGGGGTGGGTGTTACTACATTCCAAGGATGGCTTCGATTCGAGGTCTGTCGATCGGTAATATTTGAAAGTAAAAATATTCAACACCACGAAGTTTACTCCTTACTCCTTACTCCGGTCAGTGAGCGATAGTCGAACTGTACTCCTACTTCCATCTTACTTACCACGCTGTTTAACAGCCTTCTTCGTACTAGTGGCTTGAGATAATAACGACGAGGCAAAAGAGGTGGCTTCTTGTGCTGATTGTCCGCCTGCGATTTGGGCGATTTCGTCGCGGCGTTGTTGTTGAGAGTGGAGTTCTTCGATGCGGACGATCGTGCGTTCGATTTCGGTAGCGGTTGATGCGCCGTTGGTTTCTTTAATCACCCGAAAATGACGATCGGCCATTGCGGCAATTAGAGGTTGGTGGGTGACGCACAGCACTTGCTGAGACTGGCTGAGGTGGTGGAGTTTTCCGGCGATCGATTGGGCGACTTTGCCCGATACGCCTGCATCTATTTCATCGAAAATTAAGGTTCCTGCGCCGCCGTTATTCGAGAAACAGGCTTTGAGCGCGAGGAGAAAACGGCTCATTTCTCCACCGGAGGCGGTAGCGGCGATCGGTTGCAGGGGTTCACCGGGATTAGGGCTAAATTGGAAGATAATCCGATCGGCACCATTCAGGGTGGGGGTTTGAGGTGCGATTTCGACTTTAAATTTGACTTTATCCATCGCCAACGGTTTGAGTTCGCCAATCAGGTGGCGTTCGAGATCGATCGCGGCTTGGTGTCGCAGGATGGTTAGTTGTTGACAGGTGGTGTCTAGTTCGATTTGTAATTCTCTAGCTTCGCGTTCTAGCTCTTCGAGGGATATTCCTGCCCCGGTAAGCTGGGTTAATTCTGTTTGAATAGCCAAGGCATGTTCGATCGCTTCTGTCAGGCTGGGGCCATATTTGCGGCAGATTAGCTTTAATGTCCGAATCCGTTCTTCAATTTCTAATAATCGATCGGGATCTGCTTCGAGGGAGTCGCCATAATAATTAATATCGCGTCCAGCTTCGGTAACTTGAGTGAGGGCGAGGCTGACGAGATCGAGGGTGGGTTGAAGGCTGGCATCGATGCCTGTCATCCCGATGAGGGTAGATTCGGCTTTGCCTAATAAATCGGCAACGGCGATCGAGCCGCCTGTATCATTTTGATAGAGTAATTGATAGACAGAGTAGCTTTGTTGCTGAAGATCGACGACGTGGCTGAGGCGTTGGCGTTCGGTTTCGAGATCGATAAGTTCGTCGGGGGTGGTTAGGTTGACTCGATCGAGTTCTTCGGCTTGATACTGGAGTAAGTCGAGTCGCTGGAGTCGTTGCTGTTCGTTTTGTTGTCGATCGAGCCACTGGCGATGGACTTGTTGATATTTACTATAGGCGATGGCGATCGCTTCCCGCTGCTGATGGATCTTTTTTCCGCCGTATAAGTCTAGTAATTCGCGCTGGTGGGCGGGATCTGTGAGTAAAACTGTTTGCCCTTGTGCGGTAATTTCGATCGACAGTTCCCGTAATTCTTGAATGAGCTGGCGGTTGCAAATTGCTCCATTGACGCGCAACCGCGATCGCAAATTGGTACCTTGCACGCTCAACTCGCGACTGCAAATCAGGGTATCATCAGCGGTATCGAATTCTCGATCGACCGACCATTGCCTAACTCGATCGGTCATTCTAAAGGTACCCTCGATCGTCGCTTTTGTCGTTCCCGTGCGAATCATCCGCACTGTCGCTTTACCGCCCAGTACTAGATCGATCGCATCTAGAATAATCGATTTTCCCGCACCAGTTTCGCCTGTCAACACATTTAATCCCGCTCCAAATTCTAGCTCTAGCTCATCAATGAGGGTGAAGTTTTGAATGCGGAGGGACAATAGCATCGAGGATAAGAGGTAAAGGGACGAGGGGACAAGGGGACGGGGAGACGGGGGGACAGTAGTCAACTTGTTGATATTCAGTAACTCCCATCTCCCATCTAATTTAACCAAGATCTGGGGTGAGATCGATCGGCGTAGTAACTTGACTTTCTGGGTAAAAAATTGCGCCGGATGATGGAAGCCACTGCCAATGGTAATAAACTAGAGTGGAAAAACTTCTATAGCCTGAAGGCTAACAGCTATGAACGACTCAGATAACGCTGCGGCTGCTGCCGGATTTGCCGATCGATTCTCCTCTGGAGAGGCTACGCCAACGAGCGATAACAATCTACCCGACTTCACCACTAATGGCTACCGAGTAGAAACGCGATTGTCTGAGCGTAACGAGCGTGGAGTGGCAACTTATTTAGCACGAGAGATCGATCTCGATTCGCCAGAGGCGACGCTGCGCGGTCGATCTGTGGTCATCAAACAGTGGCAAATGTCGCGCCAGATTGGAGTAAATGAAGATTATGCCAATTATTTACCAGCAATCGAGCGGTTGCAACAACTCAACCATCTTAATATTGCCTGCTACCTAAATTCCTTTGAGACTCCGACTGGATTTTGCGTCGTCCGTGAATATCACCCCGGAGTATCGCTCGCAGAGCTAGGGACGCTACCGCCAGCGGATATTAAATTGGTAGCTGATGTCGTCTTAAAAATTCTTAAAGATCTCCATCAATTAGAGCCGATCGTTGTTCATCAGAATATCAAACCAGAAAATATCATTGTCAATACCGAAACAGAATTAGAGATCTACCTCGTCGATTTTAGCCTACATCCGCATTCCGATCTCGTCGGCGGAAAGCCCGCTCCTTTGGAGAATCGTCTTCAATCGAGTCCATCTAGCGATCTCTATAGTTTAGGCATGTCTTTAATTTGTATGCTGACTGGTACTTCTACCTCACAAGCACAACATTTATTCGATCTTAATTATCGGCTCAATTTCAGACATTTATTACCTGCAACTATCGATCCAAAGTTGATTGCATGGTTAGAAAGAATGGTCGAATCTAATTATCGTCCAGAACATCTCAATGTTTTTACAGTAAAGCGTTCGACTCCTAAAATAGTCCCTGAAGAGCAACCAGAAAAATTGGGGTTTAAACTTCCCGAACCCAAACGTAGAACTAATTGGTGGGGTTGGGTTATCGGGATTGGATTATTAGTCGGTACTGGAATCTTCGCACGTCCATTTTTATTCCAGGAAAGCGACGAACTTACTCCTGCTCAAATTGCCAAAAATAATTCGTTTGTTAAAGAAGCTGAATTTGCAGCATCCGATCGTGGTAAATTACTGAAAGATAAACGTTGTCTCAGTTGCAATCTCGACGGGCAAGATTTTTCACGATTAGATCTTGCTGGTGCTGTCGTTCCCCAATCTAGTTTCAAAGGTACGAATTTTACTGGTACTAATTTGAAACTGGCAATTTTTCAAGATGCCGATTTGAATGGAGCTAATTTTAGTAAAGCCAACCTTCAGCAAGCTGCTCTATATGGTGCCAAAATTATCAGTGTAAATTTAGCAGGTGCCAATTTAACTAACGGAAAATTAGTCTATGCTAGTTTCAAAGGATCTGTATTACGCGATGCCAATCTCTCGAATGCCGATCTCAAATTTGCCGAGCTTCAGCAGGTAGATTTGAGAGGCGCGAATCTGACAGGTGCCGATTTGAGTAATGCCGATTTAACTAATGCCAATCTTCAAAATGCGATTCTAGATGGTGCTAAGTTAGACAACACAAATTTAACTGGCACGACAATGCCCGATGGTTCGGTTCATCCTTAGTTTAGTGGATAGTGGATAGGTTTTCCACACTCCTTACTCCTTACTTTCCGCATTATTTAGTTTGTGGATATAGTTCACTTGAGCTTGCCAGTATTCGGGTAAACTATCCCAGGGATTCTGGTTTGGAGTATTCGTACTATCATTAGTTATATAGATATAACCAAATCGATCTTTTTTAGTGCGATCGAGGATATTTTTCATTAATTTTCGGTTGGGTGCGGTATGAATTAAGGCTGCAAAACGTTGGGGAGAATACTTTTTCGTATATGCTGGTGGCTGATAGTTTTCCCAGGCTTGGAGATTGTTTTCAAATAATACCGTCAGATCGGCAACTTGTTGACTGATATAAGTTTCATCTACAATAGTTCCCGGATTAGCAATTACTAGATATTGTGGTGATTTAGCTCTAATATATCGATATAGTTGGTGATAATAATCGACTTTTTCTCGATTGCTACTCATCTCATCGATGAAAATCCCATCGACTTGAAAGTATTTAGCATATAAATCTATATCAGTTTTAACAGCTTGTAAATCTCTATTTGCATAGTTACTCGGTACGTAACCAACCATCTTTATCCCGGCTTGATGTAAATCTTTAATTCCTTGTTGATAATCTCTATTTGGTGGCGCGCGATCTGGGCCATTATTAGGATTAATAATTGCGACAATCGTTGCTTTTCT
Source organism: Chamaesiphon sp. VAR_48_metabat_403 (assembly GCF_031422475.1). Classification (NCBI taxonomy): domain Bacteria; kingdom Bacillati; phylum Cyanobacteriota; class Cyanophyceae; order Gomontiellales; family Chamaesiphonaceae; genus Chamaesiphon; species Chamaesiphon sp. VAR_48_metabat_403. The sequence continues at coordinate 7,309 of NZ_JANPLS010000117.1, read as the reverse complement.
AGCCACAGCTACTACTTGTTTCCATAGATATTTTTTCCGATCGTACCAGTTAGGATAACTGTAGAGTGGTAAAAGAATTTTAAGTCTGGAATTATCACTCTTTTCTAAATTCATCCGATTTTGTCCGATATAATTAGTTTGCTGCAAATGCAGATCTCTAGCTTTTATCTGGAAATTTGGATGTGAAGTTATTCCAGAAATTGCATAACCGTTGGCGTTGGCGAAGCCTCTCGTTCGCGAAGCGTCTCGGAGAGAAGAGAAGCCTCTCCCAGGGAGAATCGAGCAAATAATCATTAAAACGGTTATTAAAATCCAGCGTAACTTCATAACTACTAATTTATTTTAAACCGATCGCCATTCTGCTGCTAGCTCGGATCGGAATCGATCGGATCTGGCGATAATAATCATTTAATTTTACACCAATAATGTAATAGCATAAAATAAACCTAGCTTACTGCGATCGGACGCAAGATCGAAACTCATGGATAGAATTCTCGAACCAGAAGTCATGGATACCTGGCTAGAAGCAACAGCTTACGATGCGATGGATTTTATGGCGGTAAATACCGCATTTAGTACCGATGCGATCGCGCTAGATTCACATGCTGTTAAAATTCTAGATGTCGGTACGGGTACTGCCAGAATCCCAATTTTAATGTGTCAACAACGACCTCAATATTTAATTACCGGAATAGATTTGGCACAATCGATGCTGATTATCGGTCAACGTAATATTGAAGAAGCAAATTTGACTCAGCGGATTAGACTAGAACGGGTCGATTCTAAACGGATGCCATATCCAGATTTAGAGTTTGACATGCTAGTTTCTAATAGTTTAGTCCATCACTTACCCGATCCATTTTCTTTTTTTGCAGAGGTTAAACGGTTGGTAAAACTAGATGGGTCTATTTTTATTCGCGATCTGATTAGACCAGAAAATGAGTCGCTTGTCAACGATACAGTTGCCAAGCTTGGTAAAGATTATGACACGCATCAGCAGCAGCTTTTTCATGATTCACTAAAAGCCGCACTCACGCTTGCAGAAGTTCGCGATTTACTCGATCGAGTCGGCTTAGATCGATTGAGTTTGACTCAATCTTCCGAGCTACACTGGACGATTTCTGGGAAAAGAAGTATCAATCGCTAGATCTAAGCTAATATTATATTTTAGATTTTACATTCATAAATATATCGTCAGCAGCTCAATTATCTAAAGCCCTTTCCCCTTACCTCACTATTTAACTTAACCTCACACTAACTTACAGATACATATGTTAAAGCGAAAATCTTGGTTGGGATTATGTATCGTTATCGGGCTAATATTTGCTCTGATAAGTCCGACAATATCATTGTCTCAATCTTTGCCAACTAAAGCGGCTAGAGAAATTCGCGGCGTGTGGATTACGAATGTTGATAGCGACGTATTATTTACTCGCGATCGATTGGCAACAGCAATTAAAGATTTGCGATCGCTAAATTTCAATACTATCTATCCAGTCGCCTGGAATTGGGGCTATACAACTTATCCTAGTAAAGTTGCTAAAAAAATCGTCGGTAGCAGTTTTATGCCCAAAAAGTCGGCAGGAATATTAATCGGTCGAAAGCTGAATAAGAATGAAGGATTAGCAGGGCGCGATGTTATGCAAGAACTGGTTACTCAAGGACACAAAAATGGTTTAGCGGTAATTCCCTGGTTTGAATTTGGGTTTATGTTACCCGCCTCTACCGATCCGGCTGGTTCCGATTTTGCCAAGCTTCATCCCGATTGGCTGACTCAAAAACAAGATGGCGGCACGATCTGGAAAGAAGGTAAAGATCCGCGCGTCTGGCTTAATCCCTTTAAACCAGAAGTAAAAAAATTTATCATCGATTTAGTCGTCGAAGCAGTTGGCAAATATGATGTCGATGGCATCCAATTCGACGATCACTTTGGCTTACCTTCCGAATTTGGTTACGATTCATTCACTGTTAATTTATATAAGAGCGAACATCAGGGACAAGTACCACCCACAGATTATAAAAATGAAGCATGGATTAACTGGCGTGCCGATAAAATCACTCTGTTAATGCGCGATCTATTTAAGGCAATTAAAGCCACAAATCCTAAAGCGATCGTCTCAATTTCTCCCAACCCTCAAACTTTTGCCAAAAGCTTCTTTCTCCAAGACTGGGCAAAATGGGAACGTCAAGGGTTAGTAGAAGAATTATTAATTCAAGTCTATCGCGATAAATTAACAACATTTATCGGCGAACTCCAAAAGCCAGAAGTTAAACTTGCCAGCCGACATATTCCCGTTGGGATTGGCATTTTAACTGGTGTCAAACCCAAGCCCATCCCAATGCAACAAATTCAATCCCAAATCGCCGCCGTTCGGAAAGAAGGTTTAGCAGGAGTATCATTTTTCTTCTATGAAACCTTATGGAAATTAACCAACGAACCAGCCGCAACGCGAAAGGATGGATTCCGTCAAGCTTTCGCCCGATCGGTTGCTCGATCGAGCATAATTAAATAAGGCTTTAGGCTTTAGGGGTAGAACTTACATCCGCTCTTTGATGCGATAAATAATTATTATGGAATTACCTGAATTAGATTCCGAAACGATCGATCGAGTCTTGGAAATGGCATGGGAAGATCGCACTACATTTGAATCGATCGAATTGCAATTTGGTTTATCAGAGCCGCAAGTCATTGCCCTAATGCGACGCGAGATGAAAGCTTCGAGTTTTCGGATGTGGCGCAAACGCGTGACGGGGAGAAACACCAAACACGCAACTCGTCGCGACTTCATCGCGGGGCGGTTCAAATCTCAAAATCAGAAATGATAAGGGCATCGAAAGTGAATAATGGATGGTGGATGGTGGATGGTGGAGCGTAAATTCCTTACTCCTTACTCCTTACTCCTTACTTTCTCCATGAACGATCTCGCGCAACAAATAGAAGCTCGCGCCCTTGAAATTGGCTTCCATGCCGTGGGAATTGCAGCTATCGACGCTAACACTACCCAAGTTGCCGCTACGCGCCTGCAAGAGTGGTTAGCGTTGGGCTATCAGGCGGATATGGCATGGATGTCCGATCCGCGCCGTCAGGATATTTATCAACTTATGCCTTCAGCAAAAACAGTCATTGCGCTGGCACTTAATTACTATACTCCCCACCAACGTCCAGATAGTCCAGCCTACGGTAAAATCGCGCGCTATGCTTGGGGTCGAGATTATCATAAAGTCCTGACAAAAAAACTCAAACAACTAACAGCTTGGTTGAGCCAATCATTCGAGGGGATAAATGCCCGTTATTACGTCGATACCGGGCCGATTCAAGACAAATTTTGGGCACAAGCAGCCGGAATCGGCTGGATTGGTAAGAATGGCAACGTCATTAATCGTCAATACGGTTCGTGGATATTTATCGGCGAAATTGTCACCGATTTGGACTTGACTCCCAGCCAGCCGCACGCCCAACATTGTGGCACATGTACTCGCTGCATTACTGCTTGTCCGACAGGTGCAATTACGCAACCTTTTGTAGTCGATGCCAATCGATGTATTGCCTATCATACGATCGAAAACCGCGCCGAAACTTTACCACCAGAAATCGCGACTAATCTTCAAGGATGGGTTGCAGGGTGTGACATTTGTCAAGATGTTTGTCCGTGGAATCAAAGATTTGCCCAGCCGACGGATGTAGCAGACTTTCAACCAAATGCCCGTAATCTCGATCGTACCTTAACCGAACTAGGATCGCTCACAGATGAGGCGTGGGATCGCAGCTACAGAGCCTCGGCGTTGCGTAGAATTAAACCAGCGATGTGGCGACGCAATGCAATTGCAAATCTTCATAATCTGGGGATCGCAATCGAACGTTAATTAGATTACAATTTTAAAACTGGCATCGGCTTCTCACAAATGCGAAACAATTCTAAACTTATCATTTTTGATTTTGATGGCACCTTAGCTGATACCTTAGGGGCATTGCTGCGGATTAGCAATCGCTTGGCACCAGAGTTCGGCTATCCACAGATTGGGGATGAGCAGTTAGCAAGCCTTAAATATCTGAGTTCTTGGGAAATTATCAAGCTCTCTAAAGTTGCCTTATGGAAGCTCCCATTCTTATTGAAACGGGTGAAGGAAGAGTTTCCTGGAGAAGTGCGGAATGTGAGATTATTTCCAGGCGCGATCGAACTATTGAATACCCTCAAAATGCAGGGATATACATTAGGAATTGTCAGCTCTAATGCCGAGCAAAATATTCGATCGCTATTAGCTCAAAATCAGATCGAACATTTATTTGACTTTGTGTCATCAGCATCGACTTTTGGTAAAGGTAAAGCAATTGGTAAGCTACTGAAGCAATATCAATGTCCTAAGTCTGATGCGATCTATATCGGTGACGAAATTCGCGATATTCAGGCGGCTAGATCGATCGGCATCCGCGTTGTCGCTGTCGGCTGGGGATTCAATGCGCCTACGGCTTTGATCGATCGACAACCAGATCTATTAATCACGAAACCCCTAGCATTAATTAATGCCCTCGCCCGATTTTATCCCGCTCAAGCCAGCAATTTGGCGTGCTTATAATTCAATAATTTTATCAATAAGGTAGATATCTCGCAATCGAACTCTACTAAAGATCGGGAAGTTGCCAATTAATTTTCGGCTGCCTATATGACTCTAAAGCTGTATTAATTGCCGAAAAAGGCTTGCTCCCAAAAAAACCATTCCGTGCCGAAAGTGGCGAAGGATGCGCCGATTGAATGACCGAATGTTTGGTTGTATCGATTAATTTTAATTTCTTTTGAGCGTAAGCACCCCACAACACAAATACAACCGGATCTGGTTTATCGCTCACCTTCCTAATTACAGCATCTGTAAAAGTTTCCCAACCCTTATCTTTATGAGAGTTAGGCGTATGCGCGCGGACGGTTAGCACTGCATTGAGCATGAGAATTCCTTGCTCTGCCCAGTTTACCAAATATCCATGCTTGGGAATTTCCAACCCGATATCGGTGTGAAGTTCTTTATAAATATTGACTAGCGATGGTGGTGTTTTAATGCCGGGTTTGACTGAAAAACACAATCCATGTGCTTGATTATCATCGTGATAAGGATCTTGTCCGAGGATTAAAACTTTGACATTTTCATAGGGTGTTAATTCAAAAGCCGAAAAAACATCCCCAGCAGGTGGGAAAATAGTTTGAGTTTGTCTTTCTCCGATCGTAAAATCTTGCAATTTTTGAAAATATGGCAGTTCAAATTCTGCTGCAAGTACTTGTTGCCAAGAGTTAGAAATTATCGGCACAGACATGTTAATGATTGATGTTAAGGTGGAGGATATGGGCTAAATTTTCTGTTCGCAGGCATCTATTAAGACACACTGGCTGCATTGAGGACTGCTAGCAGTACAGGTATAACGCCCATGTAATACCATCGCTGGGCCAAACAAGATCCATTCTGACTGCGGTACGATCTTCATTAAATCTTGCTCGATTTTATCGGCATTTTTCTGCCCTGATAACCCCATCCGCTGACTGACACGAGCGACATGGGTATCGACAATCACGCCCGATGGCACTCTAAAAGCACAGTTAAGGACGACATTTGCCGTTTTACGCGCGACTCCTGGCAATTCTACTAATTGTGCCATCGTCTGCGGTACTTCTCCCTCAAAGCGTTCCAGGAGTATCTGACAAACATTTTGAACTGTTTGCGCTTTTTTGCGATAAAATCCTGTCGGTTTTAAATCTTGCTCTAGCTCCGACAACTCGGCGGCGGCGTAGGCGGCAGCGTTGGGATATTTAGGAAATAAGGTTTTGGTGACTTGATTGACGCGCTCGTCGGTACATTGAGCGGCGAGGATGGTGCCAACTAGTAATTCGAGGGGCTTTTCCCAATCCAGCTCGTAAGTAGCGTTGGGATGGACTTGTTTCAGTTTAGCAACGATTGTCTCGATTCTGCTGGAGAGTGGTGCTAATGATTGGTTACTAGTCATAGAAATATCGATCGCGATCGAGTAACTTTTAGGTGTCATGCAAACATCACTATAAATATTATAGTACATTTGTTTAATATCCCACCCTAAAGTTAGTATACCCAGATCGATCGAACGGCATTACAATGGGATTATGAATCGATCGGGATAGGTTTCGATTTAATCGATGTCAGAAAGTTGTGGAGTAATTGTTTGCCAGAATCTGTCAAAATACTCTCTGGGTGAAACTGTACGCCTTCAACGTGGGGATAGTCCCGATGACGAACGCCCATAATCGTACCATCTTCTACCCAGGCATTAATCTCCAGACAATCCGGGCAGGTAGCTCGATCGATAACCAGGCTATGATAGCGGGTAGCGGTAAATGGATTAGCTAAACCCGCAAATACACCTGTACCATTGTGGTGGATTTGGGAAGTTTTGCCGTGCATTAAAACTGGTGCGGCGACAACGTTACCGCCAAATACTTGACCGATACTTTGATGCCCCAAACAAACACCTAAAATTGGGTACCTGGTGCCTAATTCGCTAATAATTGCCAGCGATACCCCAGCATCTTCAGGACGACCAGGCCCAGGCGAAATCAAGATGCCATCGGGAGCAAGAGTATCTATTTCTGCTAAAGTGATGCGATCGTTCCGATAAACACGAATATCTTTAGCAATGGCTAATTCTTGTCCGAGTTCGCCCAAATACTGAACGAGATTATAAGTGAAGCTGTCGTAATTATCAATAACTAAAATCATCGTTACACTATTTCGACATTATTCAGTGTAACAGGATCGCCGATCGATTCAAAACTAAAAATTGCGATTTCCAACGAATCTGGATTTAACTTGTCAATTAGGTCGCAAGTGCATCATTTTCAGCACAGTCAAGACTTGATGAGTCTGACTGACTAAATAGTCCCAGACGTTATGCTAGCAGCGAAAATTTTGCCCTATCTTCTCGATCGCAACGCTGTAGCTTCTAACCACATCTTGTGACAATACATAACCCCTGGGGTTTCTAACCGCTGCTCTGCATGGCGGACTTTGCAACCATCGATGAAACTATTTTTGATGAAACCGATCCCTTAGCCGTTTCTAACCGCTGCTCTGCATGGCGGACTTTGCAACATTAGCCACAATTTCAATCATAGTCTAATCAACAGCGGTCTTCAGACAAACTCAAAGAAAATGTTTACAAAAAAGGAACTATAACTACTAACAGAAGTACTCAATCTAGAGGGAGTAAAAGATCTGGTGACAATGTGGCGACTTCTCCATCAGCCTCCGCATCCCACCTAGCGGGGACAGATCGTGTATTTTTCGCACTGCGAAA
>NZ_JANPLS010000116.1:0-3878 GCF_031422475.1 Chamaesiphon sp. VAR_48_metabat_403 | reverse complement strand
ACCATTGATTTTTTAAAATATTTGTGTTTCGCATCAAATTTTTGAATTTGCAAATGCGCTATTTTGCTGAAAATATTTAAATTAATCGAGCTTGCTCATGTTTGACTGTTGCTGATTTTTGATAATTGTGCATTCAGCCCAAACATCGGATAGATTCTACGCCACTTGACTGAAAACGATCGAATTCGATCGAAGCCATCCGAACCTCATGCTACGATAATTTCATGGAGCTTAAAACCTCATTAAAAATTGCGAATTTTCGATATCAATTTGCAGTAGCTACAGACAAGATATGTAACGAAAAGTCGTACTAATAACAAATAGAGATTTATCATGAAAATTAGTCAATTCGTAAACTCAAGCAGTATTAAGACACTTAAAATAGCTGCAATCAGTAGTTTAGCTATTGGTGTTGCTGCAAGTCTTCCTGCTGCACCCGCTCAAGCTGTTGCACTTAATACTGGAGAATTAGTTTTTCAAGATGGAACGAGCAACTTCTTTGAAGATGTAACTCCTATTGCTGGCGATACATTTGCAGTTACATTCAACCCAGGGTCATTGGCATTTGTAACAGGGGCAAGTGGATCTTTTAGCGGCTCCTTTCCCGTTACCCCTCTGGCCTATACTATTGCTTCTTCTCCAGCAACATTCACTTTTGCGGGCATTAATGCAGCCAACACCTTTGATTACAGATTAACAAGTGGTAATTTACCTTTTACTTTCACTAATGGTACAAATCTTACAGTTGCAAATAACTCCTTATTCCGAGGGTCATTTAATGCAAACACTCGTGGAGTAGATTTTGGGGTAATCAATAGTACAGGTTCTTTCTTCTCAAATAGTGATGGTTTAGTACCAACAAACGCACTAGCATTTAGCTTTGGTGATATTCCCGCCGGAACTGGTGGTTCATATGGTATTGCAGCCTCCGTACCCGAACCTTTTACTATCATCGGTACGATTATTGGTGGTACAGCAGCATTCCGGATGAAAAAGAAGCTGTCTAGCTCCGCGAAAAACGCTAAGAACTAGACTGCTACCAAAAACAATATAATTCACGTTCAGTTTACTCGATTTTCAAATTAGCAGCCACAATTTAAGGGATAAGATTTAGTTATAGCTAGATCTTATCCCTTTGGCGTGTCAGGGGGATGTGATTGCATCTTGAGATCGAGACATAGCTACTAGTGTTTTAGTGGATAGTGAATAGTGCTTGGGAGTGGGTTGCGAGGCTGTTTTGCTGAGTATTCCGAAACTTCTTCGATCGTAGTCTTCGATAACAACCGTAAAAATATCGATCGTGCATTAGTAAAGATACTGAATTATTGGTTCGTCGATAGCGTAAAAAGTCTTAAATTTTCGTCAAAAGCATAAAAAATTAGATCGCACAAGGGTAGAACTGCTTAAAAATGGGGTGAGGGTTTCCGGATTGCCGATTGTGTTCTCGATCGAATACATTCAGTTTCAACAAGTATAGCTGTTAGCAAATAGTTCTTATAGCTTAGACACTCTAGAAGAGAAAGACACTACATATCTCCAAATCTAGCTTCAGAAATTGCTTGTGACTGCCTAGCTCATTTTAGCCAGATAACTTTAACTGTCGCAATTGCAGTTGTAACTTTGGTGTGGTTATGGATCTCGCCACCGTGAGACTTAGGTTTGACGCAACTACTCTCGACGTTATCTTCAAAATATCTCATCTAGAAATTAAAGGAAAATAGTAATGAATTTAAAGCATTTTTTGAGGATTAGCGGTCTAGCCATCGTTTTTGCTACTGCCATCTATGCAGCTCCCGCAGGTGCTGTAGTCCTCGCACCTGGTAGCCAATTGAGGTTCGATGGTGATGTGACAAACACATTGGGCACCATCGATGCTAATACTGTGGGCAACATATTTGAGGGTAGTTTCACTCGTGGTAGTGGTGGTGGTGGGACTGTATCGACAGCGAGTGGCACTTTTGCAAGTCTACTAGCTGGGGTCGGCCCGAATCCGACAGCGACAGGGATTAAATTCATCAGCTCTAACCCCGTTTCTTTCAAGCAAGTCGGTTTCTCAGTGACGATTCCTGGTGGAATTGACTACATACCAACAACTGATTTAGTATTTACCTTTCCTAATACTAATGGAACATCCACGGATCCCGCTGGTGGGACACTGACGCTTCCGGCTACTACTCGATTCCTCGTCACACCAGCACCGTCCACAGGGGGAGGATCTGGAGTACCCGCAGTAGCCCGATCCACTTTTGATATCTATACCACTCCTAGTTTTGACGGGATTTTCACCAATGGTACCGATTCAACAGTCGTAAATTTTACGTCTTTTAGCTTTGAGGTGGACAATATTGACAATACTAATTTAACACTCAACCCCAGCCCGAATGGTTCGTTTAGTGTGGTGGCGACAGTACCTGGTGCTACCACAGTCCCCGAACCTTTCACCATTATCGGCACATTACTGGGTGGTACCGCTGCGATGCGGATGAGAAAAAAATTGGCTGCTGCGGCTAATCATTAGCTCGATTTCAGGTGACCGAGATCTGCTGGATACTTAACGATTTCTAATTTTCAGTCCGAAATTTTGGGGGGTAATGTCTAAAGAACGCGAGACATTACCCGTTTTAGATCGCAATTTGCTACTCTCTAACCCCGCACCCCTTGTTGCGGTAAGCTGTTGAATGACGATTCGCGACTGAAATTATGGCAACTATTAATAATAACTACCTCAAACTCAAAGCTGGCTACTTGTTTCCCGAAATCGCGCGGCGCGTCAATACCTTCGCTCAAGCCAATCCCGACGCGCCGATTATCCGGTTGGGAATTGGCGATGTCACCGAACCATTGCCATTAGCGTGTCGCACGGCGATGACAACTGCGATCGCAGATATGGGCGATCGGGATAAATTTAAGGGTTATGGCCCCGAACAGGGTTATGCTTGGTTGCGAGAAGCGATCGCCGTTAATGATTTTCAGGCGCGAGGCTGCGAGATCGATGCATCGGAAATCTTCATCTCAGATGGCTCTAAATGCGACTGTGGCAACATTCTCGACATTTTTGGACACGACAACACGATCGCGGTTACCGACCCTGTATATCCCGTTTATGTCGATACTAATGTCATGGCGGGGAATACTGGCGATGCCAATGAAAAAGGTGAGTATGCGGGTTTAGTATATTTACCGATTACCGCCGAGAATGATTTTACCGCCCAAATCCCCACCGAAAAAGTCGATCTGATCTATCTCTGCTTCCCAAATAACCCCACGGGTGCGACGGCGACAAAAGCTCACCTCCAGGCGTGGGTAGATTATGCCAAGGCGCATGGCTCGATTATCTTCTTTGATGCGGCGTATGAAGCATTTATCACCGATCCGAGTTTACCGCATTCGATCTACGAAATTGAAGGTGCGCGGGATTGTGCGATCGAGTTTCGCTCTTTTTCTAAAAATGCTGGCTTTACCGGGACTCGGTGCGCGCTGACGGTAGTGCCCAAAACGCTAACTGCTAAAGCCGCCGATGGTAGCGATGTGGAATTATGGAAACTCTGGAACCGCCGCCAATCGACTAAATTTAATGGTGTTTCATACATCGTTCAACGCGGTGCGGAAGCTGTTTATTCCCCCGAAGGAAAGGCTCAAGTTAAAGAATTAATTGGCTTTTATATGGAAAATGCCCAAATTATTCGCACCCAACTTACTGCGGCGGGATTACAGGTACATGGCGGCATTAATGCACCTTATGTATGGGTGAAAACTCCCGCTGGTTTATCGAGCTGGGATTTCTTTGATAAGCTGCTGACAAATTGCTTTGTTGTCGGTACTCCCGGTTCTGGTTTTGGAGCTGCGGGTGAAGGTTATTTCCGAATTTCGGCATTCAA
>NZ_JANPLS010000115.1:0-3504 GCF_031422475.1 Chamaesiphon sp. VAR_48_metabat_403 | reverse complement strand
TATCATGAAAGATGGTTACTCCTTTCATACAGATACTGAGAGTCTCAAGGCTACCTATGATGACATGCATGATGCTTATTGCAAGATGCTGACGCGCTGCGGTTTAAAATTTCGGGCTGTAGATGCGGACTCTGGCGCAATTGGTGGTTCTGGTTCGCAGGAATTTATGGTGCTGGCGGATGCGGGTGAAGATGATGTGATGTATACGGCGGATGGTAAATATGCCGCTAATGTAGAAAAAGCTGTTTCTCTAGCTCCCGATGCTGTCGCTTCGACTTTTACTAGTTATGAAATCAAGGATACGCCCAATACCAACTCGATTAAGAAACTAGCAAAATTCTTTGAGTGCGATCTGACCTCGATCGTCAAAAACGTTCTTCAGCAGGCTGTTTATGATAATGGTAAGACGGTTTTAATATTAATTAGCATTCGGAGCGATCGAGAGGTCAATCAGGTTAAATTAACTAATGAATTGGGGAAATTAGCCCCGAATTATGGTGCCAAAACAGTCATCGCCCTCGAAGTACCTGATGGAGTCGCGATCGCTAAATGGGCTGCGAAACCATTGCCTCTCGGTTATATCGCTCCCGATTTGAGCGACGAATATATTCAGGCGAGTCCGAATATTCATCCCCAATTTCTGCGGATTGTCGATCGGACTGCTGCTAGTTTGACAAACTTTATTACAGGCACGAATGAAGCCGAAAAACATGTTGTCGGTGCGAATTGGAATATTAATTTCCCGCTCCCATCTGTCAATGTAGACGTTCAAAAAGCAATGGTGGGCGATCGCGCGATCCACGATCCGACTCAACTGATGGAAACCGCACGCGGCATCGAAGTCGGGCATATTTTCCAATTGGGGACTAAATATTCTGCCGCAATGGGAGCCACCTTTACCAACGAGCAAGGCGAGGAGCAGCCACTAGTAATGGGTTGCTATGGTGTGGGCGTATCCCGGTTGGCTCAAGCAGCAGTCGAGCAATCTTACGATAAAGATGGCATTATTTGGCCGATCGCGATCGCGCCTTATCATGCGATTATCTGTGTTCCGAATATTTCCGATGCCCAGCAAATGGAGGTCGCAGAACGCCTCTACACCGAGTTAAATCAGATGGGGGTCGAAACTATCCTCGACGATCGCGACGAGCGGGCTGGGGTCAAATTTAAGGACGCTGACTTAATCGGCATTCCCTTCCGAATTGTCACTGGTCGATCGCTCAAAGATGGTAAGGTAGAAGTCGTCCAACGTGCTACGAAACAATCTCAAGATATTGCCGTCGGGGATGTTGGTGAGACGATTAAACAGTGGATCGGGGGTTAGGCTTTAAGTTTTAGGTTTTAGGCTTTAGAGGGTAAAGGAAAATTTCCTCCCACACTCCCCACACCCCCAACACTCCCCACACTCCCCTCCCCCAGATCCCCCTTCCCCGCTCTTATGGAACTAATCGCCATCCTCCTATCCGGTATTACGTCTTTGTTCTCAATCACTGGAGTGGTAGTAGACAAAAATGTCGAAGCTGCCGTTTTGTCGCAGATCGATCGAGCCGAGCAGTTACAAGTTAGAACCGATAACGCGCCGCCGCACCAGATTATTAATGGCAAAATTAATAAAGTTCGGATTGCCGGACGGGGGTTGTGGGTAACTAAAGATCTGCGAATCGAAACGTTAGAAGTCGAAACCGATCCGATTGCGGTCGATCTTAAAGCAGTTCAAGCAGATGGGCAAAACCCGCGCGCCTCTTCACTTGGGCAGCCTATTCAGGCGGCGGTGAAGTTTAAGTTCAATCAAGAAGATCTAAATAATTTCTTAAAGTCTCCTGATTCGATCGCGCGGCTTCAGAAAATGACTACTAGTACTCTCGGTGGTGCTGCTGCTGGTTCGCTGAATAAGGATTACCAAATTACTAATCCCAAAGTCCAATTCATCGGTAACAATCGGTTGGGCATCGAAGCCGAATTACTAGATCCGGCTTCTGGCGAAAAACTCCCCGTCAGTCTCGAAACTGGTGTAAGTGTCATTGGTGGGCGCAAATTTCAGTTAGTCGATCCAAAGGCGATGGTGGGAAAAACTCCAGTACCACCATTTCTGTTATCTGGCTTGACGACTGGAATTGGCGAACAACTGAGTGTAGATATCCTTGAAGAGCGCGGACTCTTTACCCGGATTCTCCAGTTCGAGGTGAAGCCTCAAGAGCTAGAACTGGCAGCTTTCGTGCGGATATCTGGGCGTAAAGAGTAATTTGTGGCTCTTAAATTCGTGCGGGTCTACCCCGATCGCATTTACTTGTTTATCGCTAGCTAATATCTACTATCTGCAATTTAATTTTTGGCTGAGAGGGGAGTCTGTATCGATCGATATTTTTCATCGCCGAATCGCTTTCGAGCAGTTAAAATAATAGTAGATCGACAAGAATGCTGAAAATGCTCACTTGACAGGTCACTAGACGGCAAACACTTGCCAGTTGCTAGTTATTAGGGATCGATCGGTTAGTCTGAGTCGCACAGCTTTGACACCATCCTCAATCGCTACTTGCTGTTTAATGGTTCTCACGATCTATCTGAATTTTTAATTATGGAACACCAAAAATCGATATCTAAAAACGTCGTTGCGACGATCTCTGCCGTCACTCTGGCCGCAACTGCAATCGGTGGTGGATTAGCATGGTTGACAATCTCCAATAACAACCGCCCGGTAGTAATTACTCCCAGTAATATCCCAGTTACTACTCCCGTCACGATCGATCCTGCTAAAGTTAATCCGCAGCCAGCAACTCAAATTCCGACAGCACCTGAGACTGCTGTCACCACGCCACAGACTTCATCGACAACCCCTAACGTCGGCGAGACTAACACCAAAACTACTACTCCGCCTACGATCGCCCAAAAAGAAACCACTGTCAAAATTTGGCGGCTAGATGATGATGGTAAAAAAACTATTTTAGTCCCACAAGAGCAGCAAGCTCCTCAAGCTACGGAGACAACTCCAGCAGCGGGAGTTACTAGATCTATTTCAACACTACTCGCTGCATCAGGTAAGCCCGATGGTAAATTGACATCGACAATTCCCGTTGGTACCAAGCTCTTGAGTACAAAAGTGCTAGCAGATGGCATCCATATCGACTTATCTAAAGAGTTTACACAAGGCTTTGGTGCGACTTCGATGATTGGTAGATTAGGTCAAGTAGTATACACGGCTACGTCTGAAAATCCCAGCGCGCCTGTCTGGATTACGGTTGAAGGTAAAAAGCTAGAAGTCCTCGGCGATGTTGGTGTCGAAGTCAGACAACCGATTACGCGCGAAACTTACGATCGCGATTTCCCCATCAATCCAGCTAGCTCGACGACTCCATAACGTTACGCTTTTCCCATCCCAAAAATAGACGATTGCAATGTGTGATGTCGTTGTTGAAGTTGGCGTAGTCTGCCATCAGTGCAGTCTATCCCCTTACAGTATCGTCTATTGTGCGATCCACTAAGCTGTCAGACATTTAAATCACATAC
>NZ_JANPLS010000114.1:0-14694 GCF_031422475.1 Chamaesiphon sp. VAR_48_metabat_403 | reverse complement strand
CTTCTAAGGAACTTAGCTGAAACTGGCTCAGAGCAAGGATCTGTAAATTGGGTTGAAGCATGAAATTAGGGCGTGCCCAAACAAAGTTTCTTTCACCCTTTAGACGACATTTATGTCGGCTCAGATGCTCTGAAAGAGAATAAATTACCCACTCATCAACGCGCGATTTGCTAAATTCGATTGCTGACTCGTGCTAGTTTATACTATACTTTGAACGGCGATAACTTGATGTCAAGCTACAGGCTTTAGGCTCTAGACTAGATCGATCGGGTGTTTGACGGCATCGAAACCCCAATCCATGCCACTTACTGTAGTAGTCAGCAATGGCAACTTAATTAGGTTCGCTCATCATCAAAATGTCTAAAGATAGTAAATTAACAGCAGCCGATTATACGATCGCTTCGCAACAGAAGTGTGAAGCAGGAGATTATCAAGGAGCATTAATCGATCTAAATAACGCTATAGCCTTGAAAAATAATTCAGTCGAGCTATATATCAATCGGGGTTTACTCAAAGAGCATAAACTCAACGATTATAATGGCGCATTAGATGATTATAATCTAGCAGCACAAATCGATCCAACTGCGGCGGTTGTTTATAACAATCGGGGCTTACTCAAAGAAAACAAACTCGACGATTACAGTGGAGCCTTAGACGACTATAGCAATGCGATCGGACTCAATCCGCATACGGTTACTGGTTATAATAATCGAGGTTTGCTCAAAGAAAATAAACTTCATGACTATAATGGTGCGTTAGATGATTATAGTAAAGCGATCGAACTAAATCCGCTGACGGCGAAAGCTTATAGCGATCGAGGACTGCTCAAATATGATAAATTTCAGGACATTCCTGGCGCATTAGCCGATTACAATCGGGGGATCCAACTCGATCCATTGTACGCAGAAACTTATATTCTCAGAGCGACACTACAATACGATCGCCTGAACGATCTAGCCAGTGCAATTATCGATTTAGAACGGGCTGTAAAACTATATCAGCAACAAGACAATACCGAAATGTATGAGTTGACAACTACACTACTGAAGCAGTGGCAAAAAAACTAGTAGTCTTGGGCGTAAGTAAAGTTACTATTTAGCGGGGAGAAAAGAATGCAAAAATGAAGAATCAATCTTAGATCTCTAACACCGTTAATCGATACATTCCCCATCGATCGAGAATAGATATAGTTTACTAGTATCAACCGCCAACACCAATCGATCGCCAGCTTGAATCGTCCGTGCTGCGGCAATTCGAGCGATTAAAATCGAACCATTACCCCCGCTTTCGCCCGCTTGTCCGCTCACACCTTCGTCCGTATCGATTTTACTAATGGGAGCGATCGCATAGACGATCGTTTCATGACCGAGTAATTCGACAGTAGAGATCGTGACTGTAATTGAATTATCGGCATCGAGTGGGGCAATGCTAAAAGCTTCCGGACGCAAACCCACTAACAGATCTCGATTAAGATATAGCTCTAATTCTCGATATCGATCGATCATCGCTGTTGAAATCGTTAAAAATTGTCCGCCAAAATCGAGTGCTAAATTGCCCGATTCATCCTTACCCAAGCGGCTCCGAAAAATATTCATCCCCGGCGAACCGATAAACCCCGCCACAAAAATGTTTGTCGGTCGATCGTACAGGTCTTGTGGCGAACTCACTTGTTGCAGTTTACCCGATCGCATCACCGCCACGCGATCGCCCATCGTCATCGCCTCAACTTGATCGTGGGTGACATATACCATCGTCGCATTCATCCGCTGCTGGAGCGTGGTAATTTCCGTCCGAATTTGCGATCGCATTTTGGCATCCAAATTAGACAGCGGCTCATCCATTAGAAATACCGCCGGATCGCGAACGATCGCCCGTCCCATCGCTACTCGCTGCCGCTGCCCCCCAGAAAGCTGTTTGGGCTTCCGATCCATTAATTCAATTAAACCCAGCTTCTCGGCTGCCTCAGCCACCAGTGCATCGATCTGTTGCTTCGACAACTTCAGCATCCGCAGCGGAAATTCCAAATTCTGCCTGACACTCATGTGCGGGTACAGCGCGTAATTCTGAAACACCATCGCAATATTCCGCTGTTGGGGCGTTTTATCATTGACAATGCGATCGTCGATGAGAATTTTACCCGCAGAAATATCTTCCAGCCCCGCCAGCATCCGCAATGCTGTCGATTTACCACAGCCAGAAGGCCCCACAAACACCAGAAATTCACCATCAGCAATTTCTAGCGATAAGTCCTTAATCGCCGTCTGACCATTAGCATAAACCTTAAACACCCGATCGAATTTCACCGTCGCCATCATCCCACCTCCCTATTTCTTACTCCCTCTTACTCCTTACTCCATCTCCCTACCCCTTAGTTCCCGTCGAAGCCACCCCTTCAACAAACCACTTCTGGAACGCTAAAAACACAATTAAAATCGGTGCTACCATCATCACCCCAAAACTCATAATATCGCCCCATTGAATTGGCGGTAAAGTTTGAAAAGATGCAATTGCCACTGGTAAAGGTCGAACTTTCTCATCGATCGTCACCATTAACGGCCACAGAAAAGACCCCCATTGAGTTAAAAAAGTCAAGATTGTGACCGTTGCAAATACTGGCTTAGAAACTGGAACGATAATTTCAAAAAAAGTCCGCAAGATACTTGCACCATCGATTCTGGCAGCTTCTTCGAGTTCTTTGGGCAAGCCGATAAAAAAAGTGTAAAACAAATAAATCGAGAACGCATTGGCAATAAATGGCAGAATCTGAGCCAGATAAGTATTGCGCCAACCCCATAACGTAACCTGAAAAAACAATGGTACCGCGATCGCTTCAAACGGAATAATCATTAAAGCAAGTACTACCAATAATAGCAAATTGCGACCCCGCCAGCGCAGTCGAGCAAACGCATAGCCAGCCATAGAATTAACTAATAATCCCATTAAGACGATCGAGCTAGTAATCAATAAAGAGTTAATAAAAAACTGCCCAAAATTGACTCTATCGAACACATCCTGATAGTTTTGGGTGGAAGCGGGAATAGGAATAAACCCTTGAATGGTGCCTGCTTGTGATAATACCAGCTCGTCGGGTTTGAGACTAGCCACGAACATAAATGCGATCGGGGCGATGAATAGCAATGCCAGTAAGATTAGTAAAGCATAACTACCGATCGCGCCAACTCTCGATCGCGGAGCGCGATGCCTTTCAGAATGAAAATCGGGCATAATGCGATCTCCAACGTATTTAACCTCATCTTAACAACATCAAAACCTTTTTTATCGGCAGAAACAGACGGTAAAGACGATTGATTAATGCTTAAAACCTCTGTCGCGACGTAGTTTCACTGCACTTGTAGCTCCTTCAAGAGCAAAAGATTATCGAGTCGCGATTTTAGTCTATTTTCCATCGAGCTAAAATCTGTTAGAGTGAGGATACGTCAACACTTGAGAGGGTAAATGATGACGATCGCGACCTATAAGTAAACAATCGATCGATACCATCAGGCGATCGACTCAGGTATTTTTGATGGTCAAAATCTAGAATTATTACGGGGAGATCTAATCCCGATCGCACCGGAAGGAGAACCCCATATTTATTATAGCGATCGCGCTGCCCAGATCCTGCGAAGTCTTCTATTAGGACAAGTGCAAGTCCGGGAAGGTCGTCCCGTCACCTTGCCTAATGGTTCGGAACCACAGCCAGATCTGGCAATCGTCCAACCGCTGGATACTGTCTATCTAGAGCATCATCCCTATTCAGAAAATATCTTATGGTTGATTGAGTATTCCTACAGCACCCTCAAGTACGATCTAGGTGATAAACAAATCGTCTATGCACAGTCAGAGATTCTAGAATATTGGGTGGTGAATCTCCAAGATTTGCAGCTCACAGTTTTTCGAGATCCCTCACCTTTAGGTTATCGGACTGTCACCAACTTTCAGGATGGAACAGTTTCACCTTTAGCCTTTCCAAATATCTCGATCGAAGTGCGGCGGTTTTTTGAAGTTAATCGATCTTCATAACTAAATCGTATGTTATCGCGTTCTTGTCGTGTCTGCTAATGTCGATTTACATAAATCGAGCGATCGATTTGCTGCACTCAAATCCTGCTGATTTATTTCCCATTTTGATGGAAACTCACTCTGGGTATAAATTTGCATAGAATTTTTAAAACACTCGATCGATTTTTCTAAATTATCCTTTCGATCGCCCGGAATTCGATGGTAATAAGCTAAACCTAAATTGTGCTGGAGCATTGCCCAGTATTCGGGGAACTTTTGTTTTGGAAAAATTAGTAAAGAATGGTAGAAACAATCAATCGGTTCGTAACGACTATCGCGTGCCAATTCCGCTACATGTGTTGTTTGATGTTGTCTAGAAAAATCGCCAGCAGCAGCATACAATCGATCGAACTCATCTTGACAGTCTGGATGAATCCAGAGGATCTCTTGGTTGGATATTTTTAGCTGCTGACAACTTTCAACAACAAGTTTGGGTGTTTCTTGAGTAATGGCAACCACATAGAGATAAGTTCCTGGTTCTGGAGCACGCGGATATTGTCCGAGCGTGACAGTCGAGCCAGATGGCAACGTTAGAAATGCCAAGCGCATGTCATCGAGATCGTCATAGCCTTCAAATATCGGTACATCGAGATGAGCGAACAAAGACTCAATCGAAGCATCGAAAAACGCAGCATATTCATTTGCTGGAGTTACTTCTTCAAATCGAACCCGTTGAAGAGTTGGGGTTAGGTCGCTCATTTATACCCTCAGTCGTCATCTAGTTGGTTGCAAAACTTTATCTCTACCTTGATTTTAGCGTACTCATCTTCTGTAATCACACCCTCTCGATTGCCCGACCACAGTATCAACCCTCTGGGCAAACCTCGATCCGGTTCTGCCTTGGTTGTAAACTCAATTCCGCGTTCCTGAGTTACCAGATCCTTCTTCATCGGAAGTTTATTCAGATAAGCTTTGACTTTAGGAATATCGCTATACATAAAATTTCTACATGGCCCGCCCCAGATTTCTTGGGTTTCGATCTGTAGCCTAGCGATCGCTGCCGTCTGTGAGTCAGACTTTTTTCGATGGTAAATTTGCTCTTCGGTCACGAATAACTATGCTTTCTCTAACTCGGACATTTTATCCTATCATAATAGCCCACTGGCGCAAATCATCGATATATAAGCCGATCGATCGTCGGAGAAAATTCATGTTAGTCAAAGAACATATTCAATCGATCGCACTATCTTCAGGTATTAAAACTTTCTGTAATGAGGTAATTGCTAACACAATTGCAAAAAATATGACCGTCATTGCCGCTCCTTTAGCCATCTTTTGTTGCTCGAACGATGCTTTGACTGCTTCATACATTACCGTCGTCGTCACACCGTTCGGGCCGCCTTGAGTCATGATTTGGACTTGATCGAACAGGCGAAAAGACAGAATCGAAGTTAATAGCATTACGAAAATTAGCGTATTGCGTAATTGTGGTAAAGTAATATAGCGAAACTGATTCCATTTATTACTACCATCGATCGCGGCGGCTTCGTATAAACTGCCCGAAATAGACTGCAACCCCGCCAAAATAATTACCATCTGAAACCCCGCCCCCTGCCATAAAGACAACAATATAATTGCGGGTAATGCCAATTGTGGATCGTTGAGAAAATCTTTTGGCTCCCATAAACCGAGCGTTATCGACTCTAATATTGCATTCATCATGCCATTCGCACTAGGGGCATAAATAATCGTCCAAATTACGGCGACTAAAGCCATCGGAAACACGACGGGCATAAAAAATATCGTCCGAAAAATCGTCATTCCTGGCAACGGACGGTTAATTAGGACAGCCATTGCTAATGCTAATGCTGTTTGCAATGGCACCATGACTAACGCAAACAAACCATTATTAATTAGAGCCTGTTGAAAATTTGGATCTAACAGCACTCGTCGATATTGTTCGAGTCCTAAAAATTGCAGCGGTAGCGGCGAACCGAGTCGCAGGTTAGTAAAAGAAATAATTACCGCTAGCAAAAATGGGACGGCGACAAATAATAGCAAGCCGAATAAAGCAGGTGCAGCCATTAGTAGAGCTGTCCGAGTATCATCTTTTTGGAAGAATTTAGCAATCATTTATTTCCCTCATTAACGTCAGTTCGGGTTAAGAATGTTGGCTCCGTTTTAGTACCGCCGCCGATTGAAATCGGGGCTAGTATTGCAAAGTCCGCCTACGCGGACTAGGAAAGTCAGTCCGCGTAGGCGGACTTTGCACCATGAGCCGAGACTTCCAGTCTCCAGGCTCTTCTTAACCCGAACTGACGTTCATTAAGATCGGGATAATTTTGATTATCTTGTAAGTCTACATCGATCGCGGTTGCTGCTCGATCGAGAGCCGTTTTTACTGGTAAACCATTGCGAATATTGGCAAATGCTGATTGAAAAGCCGAGGTAATGACCGGATAAGCCGGAGTCTGCGGACGCGGCACCGTCTCTTTGGCTAGTAATTGCTCCGCAAACAGGCGTAAGGCACCATTGGGGGCATAAAGCTGAGATTTAGCGATCGCGCGTTTTGTGCCCGGTACCGCTCCGTTGACATTTGCCATCGCTAATACCTCTTGCGGTTGGAGTAAAAATTCTAAGAACTGCATCGCCGATTTTTGACACTTTTGAGTCGGGCAATTGGTGGTAATGCCCCAATTCCACGAGCCTTGGGCAGTCTTAGAACCCTTACCAAAATTGGGTAAGGGCAACACTACCAAATCTTTACCGACGGCTTTGGCATAGTCTTTGTAAGCCCAGTGTCCTACCCACGAGAGGGCGACGCGATCGCCTGTAAATGCCGCGTCGTCGATGTTGGGGTCTACATACCCCTTTTGAATCCAATTTTGGACTGACTGCATGGCGGTGACTGCGATCGGGCTATTTATGCGGCTATTAGTAGTACGATCTTTACCGCGCTGGAGGAGATCGCCGCCAGCCGACTGGATAATTGGCGAAAAACCATAAGTCGCCCACTCACCCCGATAATTTAGTTTGAGATCGAGCACTTGTTTGTCAGGATCGCGAACGGCTAATGCGGCTAATGCTCGATCGAATTCTGCCACAGTCCACGCATCTTTGTTTCCCTTGGGAATTCTAATCCCGGCGGCTTGTAGCTTGCTCCGGCGACCGTATAAGCCCAGCCCAGAATCGAAAGTAGCCACCGAATACAATCGCCCCCCGTAGGTGCCCTGCTGGATAATCGATGGCAATAAATCTTGTCGCACCGAAGCTGAAATCAGCTTATCCATCGGGACGAGGTTTCGTTGCCAAACATAGTTATACACGAACGGCCCATCAAATTCGAGCACGTCAGGTAAATCTTTTGACAGGGCGGCGGCTTGCACTTGAGAGTTATACGAACCCTCCGGGATGAAAGTCAGTTCTACGGTAGTCCCCGTCTGCAACGCATTAAACCGCTTTACCTGTTGCTCTAAAACTTGTCGCTCGGCAGCTTGCCCAGCATGTGCCCACACCCGCAATATCCCTGGGCGATGCGCTGGCGCATTACCAAATTGCGTACAGCTACTCAATCCCAGCAGTAGCGATCCGAGTATACCCAGCGGCAAGCGTCTCATCATATCGTCCTGAAGGCGACCTTTATCGATCGCCTATAAAACATCGATCCCTAACTCGATCGTACCGCAAGTTTCGCGATCGAATCCAAAGTCATTCAGAGATATGATAGACACCCGCCGATCCAGTCTTTTCTAGGCAGCGGATTTACGGTAATCGGGATCGAGCCAGCAGCGGGGCAGATTTTCGCCAGAGGCGAATGTTAAATCTTGTTTGGCAAATGCTTGAGGATCTTGCTCTTCTTCTCCTGATTGAATTCGACCTTCGATCTCATTTCTGAGTGGATTGAACAGAACTTCGAGATCTTCGATCTCGATGAGGGTATCGGAACTTTTATTTTGCAGAAACATATCGATGTGGGAAGGTAAAATAAATATTATTTAGTAGACCTATTGCGAAATAGCGATCGAATATTCGTTGGTTTAGGTGGCTTTGCGAATATCGTTTTTGAGATCGTTGGTTTTAGCACGGGCTTTATCGCCTAAATCGTCAACTGCGGACTCGACATCATCTTTAAATGATTTAGTATTTTCCTTGACATTTTGGTATCCTTTCCGAGTACCTTTGGCAACATCATCGGCGGTTTCTTGTGCCGATCGATTTATTTTTTCGGTAGTCTCGCCCACTCGTTCGGGAATACTCCGATCGTCTAATTGTTTGCCGAGTTGTTTGAAGGGATTGGTATTACCTTTGCTGAGATTTTCAGTTTTCTCGATTAGTCGCTTGGCTTTAGCATCTGCTTCGGAAGTATTTTGGCGCGGATCGACATCGCTATAGTTATTCATCCCTCCGACTGGCGGTGCGATCGGTTTGTACAGCTCGGTAATCTTGCCAGGGCGAGGATTTGTGGTTTGGGTTGGGTTTACTGTGGCATTGGTTTGGGCACCGTTGCAAGCTGTAGTTGTCACTAACAACACGACTGCTAGCAAGCTGAATATGGTTCTAGAGATCGATCGAAATCCTAATGCGGAAAATATTTTACCAATGTTATTAATTAATTCAGTCATGAGCGATACATTCCATCTCAATTACCACTCAATCATATCTACTTACTATCGATAATCTTCAGCCTCTAAAGATAGACTACACACTCAACCGAAAGGTAGAGGTTTTAGGTTTTAGGGAAGAAGGGTAAAGGGTAAAGGAATACTTAACCTCTTACTCCTTACTCCTTACTCAAATTACCGAGCATCCGTACCCCGCTTTAACAGTGACTTTCTCGGCTCAAGCTGGCGGCAAAAACCTGAAGTTTGTCGGTACCGTAGATGGTGCGACGATGAAAGGTGTGGCCGATTTTCCGCGCAAGGGACGCAAAAACTGTACGGCTACCAAATAGGTTCGTCACCGAACGCCGCGTTAGATTGACGCGCTGACGAACGCCGCTCTATCATTAGGGAATAGTCACTTTCTTACTTATGCCTCGCCCGCCAAAAATCACCAATGAAGAAATTTTGACAGCAGCGCGGGAAGTCTTCTTAGCACAGGGGGAAAGTGTTTCTACGCTGGAGATTGCCGAAAAAGCAGGCATCTCGGAAGCGTCGATCTTCAAGCGATTTTCTACCAAACAGGCGTTATTTCTGGCCGCGATCGGTATTTCCGAAATACCTCAGTATGTCAAGCTGTTGTCCAGTCAGACACCGACTGCGGAGATCCGATCGGAATTAACCGAAATCTGCACCCAGATGGCGGAATTTTATCAAGAGGTAATGCCGCGAGTCATCATGATGATGACTCAAACCAAATCATCCCTGCCGCCGCTGGTGCCGCCGCCGCTCAGAGATAGCCAGTTATTTGCCGGATATCTCAATCGGGCGATCGCCCAAGTCACCATTGCCTCATTGTCACCCTCGTTCATCGAGCTGGGTTTCGGACAGTTCCTCAAGCCCTACGTTTATGGGCTAACCAGGTCAATGAGGTTTTTTCTTTTCTTGTATGAAACCACCATGCCAACCTCCTTGGAAAGGGGCGGCGTTCCGCCCCTCAAACTCCCCTGCGTAAGGGTTGGTTGGTATCGGGGTGGGTGTTACTACATTCCAAGTATGGCTGCGATGCGGGTTTCTTTAAACTGTAATTTCCTATTCACTATTCACTATTCACTATCCCCTAACCAATGACTATTTATTCTATTTTTCAACAAACCGATCGACTACGAGTTAGCGATGGTAAAATTATTTCTATATTGAGCGGTTGTGAGATGGCAAATCGAGTATTAGTTATCGTTTGTCCACAATTGGGCGATTTTGATAGTCTCGAATATGCGTGGTGGTTGCAACGCGATCGGCAACAGCTTGCAGCGGCGGGTTTGGCGATTAGAATGGTGGGCATCGGCGATCGATCTGCTGGTGAAAAGTTCTGTGAGTTTACTAAGTTTCCCACTGAATGGTTATTTATCGATCGTGAGGCTAAGTTACATACTCAGCTCGGTCTTTATCCGGGATTATCGATAAAGTTACCTAAATTTTCAGCGGCTCAAAATGCTTGGGTGAATCTAATTTTAATGTGTGCTGGTGTCGGTAGCCCTGGTACTTTACGCGAGGTATTTCGGGGCTACAAGGGCGATCGTAATGCACCGCAATTGATTAATGATGGTGAAGTTGTTAGGGCGAAACCATTACCGCCAATCGATGGTGCGTTTTTCAAGGTGGCAGGTGGGAGTGGTTTTCAAAGACCGTTTGAACTGGCGACGTTAAGGTTGAGAAATATGGCAGAAGTCATCGGAAATTGGCAGACTTACGTGCCCGATCCGACTTATTTAACGCAACGAGGTGGCAGCTTTTTATTCGATCGACAAGGAGCATTATTAGCCGAACATCGCGATCGAGGCATTCTCGGTTTTGCCGCTAATATGAGTCAACCGTTATCATTTTTAACAGACAAAATCTAAAAACTATCCACCGTCTCCTCGTCCCCCCGTCTCCCAGTCCCCCAGTCTCCTCGTTCCCTAAAAACATTTACCCGGATTAAGAATACCCAGCGGATCGAATTGTTGTTTGATTTGTTTCATCAGCGGTAGGGTATTGCCACGATAGCCCCAGACATCGATGTGCTGTTTCACTTCTACAGGTGCCTGTAAAACCGATAGGAAGCCGCCGGATGCTTCGCATTGACTCCGGAGGGGCGAAATGGGTTTTGCATTGCTTAGAGCGCAGGCTCCGATGCCGCTGTTGAGATGAATTACGCCTGGAGCGGTATTATCTGTCAATCGATCGAGTGTGGCGATCGTGGCAACTGCGGCGGTGAGTCTGACACCTAATTTACACCCGATCGGTCGTTCGCCCCAAATTTTGGTCTGAATGCCGCTCCACAAGTTTTCGGATTGGGTTCCTTGCCAAATACCTGCTTTTAACCCCAATCCTTTGGCGATATCGAGTAATTGTGCCGACTGCTCAGCGATACTTGCGGGGATGGTGGCAAATTTAATGACGAGGCTGGGGGTATTACTCAGCTCTAATTGCTGGCTCAAGGCGGTAGACACGACATCTGCCGCAATGGGGGTGAGGGTACTGGCGAGGAGTATTTGAGCAGCTTGCTCTAGTCGATCGATCGCGCCTGTAATGATGACGGTACCCAAATTAGTCGGTTGGGGATAAACGCGCAAGGTTACTTCTGTCAAAATGCCTAATGTGCCGTAAGAGCCAGTAAATAGCTTCATCATGTCGTAGCCAGCTACATTTTTGACGACTCTACCCCCCGCTTTGGCAATTTTGCCATCGGCGCGCACGAAACTTATCCCCAGCAACAAATCTCGCACGCCGCCATACCGATGTCGCAAAGAACCAGTGTTTGCGGTAGCAATTATCCCCCCAATTGTTGCCCGGTCGGGATAAACTGGATCTAATGGTAAAAACTGTCCGGCGGTAGCTAAAACTGCTTGCAATCGGACAAATGGCATCCCGGCTTCGACTGTTACTGTCAAGTCTCCGACGGCATGAGCGATGAGTCGATCGAGCTTCCGAGTACTGACAATCCGGTTGGTACCCGTGACAATTCCCCCCCAGTCTAGTTTACTGCGATTTCCAGCAATAACTAGGGGCACTCGATCGCGATTGGCACTCGCCACTAATTCGGCAAGTTCCGCCGCAGATGCAGGCGAATCGTTAATGCTGTCGTCCATAATAGCTAAATGTCGATTACCTTAGGTAGGCGATGCCAACGGGATATTTACAGATCTTCGCGTGCTTCCGATCCAGAGTATCATTATTTATCCTTGCTCGATTACCGATTACCTCTGCTTTAAAAATTCGGATTCCTAATTTATGAGGATGTCGTGCTCGTCACCATCTACGTCTCAAATTAAGTCAAAATTACTCGCAAACATTACTCAAGCTCTTCAAGCTGATGGCGGTAGGCTGTTAATCTTAGCCAAGCCGCTAGCTCGACGCGCTCAAATCTATACCTATGGCTTACAGCCACAGACAACGACTCCGATCGAGAAAAATCCGATCTGGCAAGATATATTATATACTGAGACTACCAACGATCGCGCCCCTAATATTCCCGATCCGATCGAGCCAAGAGTGAGAGTTTATCCGATCGATCGCATTGCCGAGCAGCGATTACTATCGCCGTTATTTGCCGCTTTTGGGAATGTCGGCATCGAATCGCTATTGATTTTGCCATTGCGGTACGATCGACAATGTATCGGTTGTCTGACGCTATTTAGATCTGCTGCCAAGCCGCAAGGTTGCCGCTGGACGGATGAAGAGTTGAAGCTCGCTCAAAGTTTAGCTACGGAACTTTATCTAGCCGTGATGGAGCAACGTGTCGCCCAGATGTGTAGCAATCGGGCTTATTATGATGTGTTAACTGGGTTGCCCAATCGGCTGTTATGCTCTCAATTGCTAACTTTAGAACTAGCAAAAATACCAGCAGATGGCGAAGTTTTAGCGACGATTTTCTTGGGGCTAGATCGGTTTAAGAATATTAATGATGGAATTAGTTATCGATTTGGCGATCGATTATTACAGTTAATTGCCGAACGGTTGAAAAATACTTTCGACGATCGGGCGATTGTTGGGCGGTGGGGCGGTGATGAATTTGCGATTTTAATTCCGGCGTTAGCAGATCGAGCTGCTGTAAATATCATTGCCGATCGCGTCTTGCAATGTTTTGATTTACCATTTAGCTTCGATCGCAATTTTGCTAACTTAAAAACTAACTCATTATATATTAAAGCAAGTATGGGCATCGCGATCGCCACGAGTCGCGGACAAGATAGTCAAACTTTACTCAAACATGCAGATGCCGCACTAGATCGAGCCAAACATAACGGTCGCAATAATTATGAGATTTATAATACTCCAACTTACCATCCCACCCCAGTCGGTGCAACCTCTGTCGCCGAGCATCGCTTACAATTAGAGCATATGCTCGATAGCGTTTGTGCTGGTTTAGCGGGTAGAGCAATTGACGATCGCCAGTTATTATTACATTACCAACCCCAACTCGATATTCACACTGGCAAAATCAGCGGCATCGAAGCCTTATTGCGCTGTCAAGATCTGTATGCAAAACTGATTAATCCGGCTGATTTTATCCCGATTGCCGAAGAAACTGGCTCAATTTTACCGATGGGAGAATGGGTAATTAGAACGGCTTGCAAACAGAAAAAATCTTGGCAAGATCGGGGATTTGGCAACTTCCCCATCGCCGTAAATTTCTCAGTCAAGCAACTTCAAGATCGTAACTTAATCGAAACTATTATCGAGATTTTAGCCGAAACCGGACTCTCACCCGCAGCATTAGAAGTCGAAATTACCGAAAGCATCGCCATTAAAGATTTAGATCTGGCGATCGCCATTTTAGCATCGCTGCGGGAAATAGGTGTTAAGATCTCTTTGGACGATTTTGGCACGGGTTACTCCTCCCTGGCAATTCTCAAATATTTACCCCTAGATCGACTCAAAATCGATCGATCGTTTATTCGAGAACTTCAGGCAAATACGGTCGATGCTGGTATCGTCAGAACGATCGTTAACTTAGGACACGAATTAAATCTTAATGTCGTGGCCGAAGGCGTAGAAACCGTCGAACAATTAGAATTCCTGCGATCGATTAATTGCGATACCGTTCAAGGTTTCTTATTCAGTCGTCCCCTACCAGCAGCAGAACTAGAAACTACAATTGCCACAGGTAGTTATTGGCAACATCCTTCATCTCATTCCCACAATTAATCGCTCTAAATGACTTCAATTCAAGTATATGGTATTCCCACTTGTGGGACTTGTAAAAAAGCTCTGCAATGGTTAGAAGCCCAGGCAATTAGTTATGAATTTATCAATACCAAAGAACGTCCACCCAGTCAGGCTCAAATTGCCAGTTGGGTCGCTAGTTTGGGCGATAAACCAATGCGAAATACTTCCGGACAATCTTATCGCGCATTGGGAGAAGTCAAAGATACTTGGACTGAAGCTGAATGGGTAAGCGCATTTAGCGATGATGTCATGTTATTAAAACGCCCGATTTTTGTCAAAGATGGTAAAGCGATCGCGGTCGGTTTTCGGGATGTTATGGAAATTCAAAATTTAATTAAAATATCATGATTTATTTTAAACTTTAGGTAAATAGCGATAGTGACCGTTGATTTTCCAATTACGAGGAATCGTTTCTACTTTTGTACCGCAGCAAGCATTATGGACTATTTGATAACCGTCGTTATTTTTAATATTAGTGACGATAGCGATATGTAAACCAATTTCACCCAGATCGTAAGTAACTAAATCTCCTGGTAAATATTCACCTGTAATTGGTAGTGTGGCACCGCGTCGATCGAAAAAAGTCACTAGGTTTGCGACTCTACGGTGGTCGATATTTTTATCTGGTTGATTGAGTCCCCACAGCTTGGGATAAACGGAAAATTTGCGCCGCATATCTTCGTGAACTACTTGTTGTAAATCGTTGCCAATCTGCCGATAGGCACGCACGATTACATCCGTACAAACTCCCGTACTGGCTGGCACATCGCTAAATGCGCTTACCCATTCAGCTTCAGTCCAAGTATCTTTGACTTCTCCCAATGCGCGATAAGATTGTCCGGAAGTATTTCGCATTGGTTTATCGCCCAAACTAGCGACCCAA
>NZ_JANPLS010000113.1:0-3962 GCF_031422475.1 Chamaesiphon sp. VAR_48_metabat_403 | reverse complement strand
TCAGCACCATGCTCTGATTCGGGCTGCTATCGCACCAGTGAGGCTTCGGTCTTAACTGTCAGAGCACTTCTCTAGCATAATCCCTGGTCAGTATCCTAGAGCAGTTTCTTTCATCTTTTAAACGACGTAAAACGTCGGCTTCGTTGCTCTGAATGAGAATCGTTGGCGTTAGCCTCTCCAACGGAGAATCGCACTCCAAATCGCTGCTACTAAGTTCTCTTGCTCTGGAGGGAGAGCATCAGGAAAATATCGAGATTTACTCGCCAAACATCTGTTCTAGAAATTCATCCTTAGTCAAGCCGAAGTGTTCAGCGACACTTCGCAGAATAGCATTTAAAGTCCCGATTTTGAGTGGATCGTGGGCGGGGATTGTGATGTGGTGCTTGCTGTCCGTTTGATTGAGTGGTTAAACGAATGTGACTGCCCGTTTGACGGGTGATTTCATAGCCGAAGTTAGATAGGAGTCTAATTAATTGAGTGCTGGATAAATCTCTCGGAACTTTCACGCCGCGAATACCTCGTCTCTAACGATGTGCAGCCTGATGATTTTAGGGCAATGTTCGGGCGTATCGAAATGACAATTTACGGCATCTTTGACCGCGATCTTTAATGTTTCTAGATCGTCAGCTTCGGTGAAAATCGACTCGTTGAGAGCCTGGGCTGTATAGCCACCTTCAGGAGCTTGTTCTACTAAGAAGATAATTTCTGTTGTTGACACGATCGACCCTAAAGATATTGATAGCGTGGTTACTGTATGTCGATCTTATCGTACCTAGTCAGTGAATCGATCGATCGCACTCCAAATCTCTGCTACTAAGTTCTCTGGCTCTGGGCGGATGCCATGGGGCACATTATCGGTGGTGGTGAGCCAGATTATTTGGATCTGTTTGGGTGTGTGAAGTTTGGTGATTGCTTGAATGAGGGTTGGTGTGGGGGTGCGGTGGTAGAGGATGAGGGCGAGGTGGGGTTTGAGGTTGAGGAGTTCGGGTTTGAGTTGGGGGATGTTTTGGATTTGGGGGATGGGTTGGGTGTTGAGGTGGTGGTGGATACGGTTACTGAGTTATGAAGCAGGTCATCAAATCTAGATATCTTGCCAGTCTGTCGCATTGACAAATAGAGAAAGGTGTTTGGGGTTGCTAGTAGCCACGATTGAGGGATATTCATCACTACCAATGAGGATAGCTTGAGCGGCTAAAATCACATCTCCGTCTAAAGCTTTATTATCAGCGGTTGGTTTGCCTTGTTGCCTAACTTGTGCCCACAGTTGGGCTGCTTTGAGCATTACTTCGGTAGTAATCGGAAATATGTGAGCGCGGATTTTAGTTCATCGAGTCGGCGAATACTCTTCATTTTGTTGACTCTGAGCAATTCCCTCCGAATTTCGTAATCGATGATTTCAGGAAGAAGCACATGGAATCCTCGATCGAGTAAGCTCTCTAACCATTGCTGACATTCAATCGCCAAAGGAGTTGCTTTGGGGTTGGTAATTAATCCAACTGGGGTGGAGTCCAGCAAAACAATTTGGGTCATTAGGGATTAGATCGATGTTCTGGGGATGGAGTTGATGATTTCTAGGGTTTGTTGCTGTTCTTCTCGATCGTCATCTGCGTTAAATTTGGCGAACAGATCGGAAATACTGGCTCTTTGAAGATCGAGGGAAGTCAGGGTTCGATCGCGAATCCGATCGACGGCTTGTTGCCATTGCTGCTGGGAAGTGTTGGCTGGATTTTGCAGTGCAGCGTTGTGAGCCGTTGCAGTCTCAATTTTCTGTTCTAGCTGTCTGAGGATTTTTGTCTGTTCGACTAAGGGGAGTCGATCGATCTGCTGTAAAATTTCTGCTAATACGGGACTCATTGTTTTGCCTCGTTGCTTGGTGTCTCTATTTTAGCTGGCTGGGGTGGTTTTAGGCTTTGGTAAATCGTTAGCGTTAGCATCCCCAACGGAGAATCGCACTCCCAATCGCCGCTACTAAGTTCTCTTGCTCTGGAGGAGAACATCAAGATTTAGAGCCATTCTTGTTCAATTATCTCTAAATGTCCCTTCGCCCTGAGCTTGGTATACAAGGCATGGGAGATCGCGTAATAATGTTGTGCCTTTTCTTCATTATCTCTAGCGCGATAAAGCTGGGCTAACCTCCAATCAATCATGGCAATATCCCAAGTCATTTGGAGATCTTCCGTTGCGGAGAGTGCCTTTTTCAACCATATTTCCGCAGCACTAAGATCCCCGCGCATAAACTCATTCTCACCCAATGAAATCAAAGAATTTGCCATCCCCTCTCGATTGTCTAATCGAGTCCAAACGTCGAGAGCTTTGTTGTAGAGGTCTTCGGCTTTATCATAGTCTCGATCCCGCTTGTGGGAGATGAGTCCCAGTACACACCAAGAAGTTGCCATCCCCCCTCGATCGTCTAATTGAGTATAAACGTCGAGAGCTTTGTTGTAGAGGTCTTCAGCTTTATCATAGTCTCGATCCCTCCTATAACGGGCGATATCTCCCAGTAAAATCCAAGTAGCTGCGATTTCCGCTCGATTGTCTAATTGAGTCCAAACGTCGAGAGCTTTATTGTAGAGGTCTTCAGCTTTATCATAGTCACTCCGATTGCGGGCGGTATACCCCAGTGAGACCAAATAAGTTGCTATCAGCCTTTTATTATCTACTTTAATAGCAATAGCGAGAAGGCGCGTTAACCATAACTCTTCCAAATCCCAATAGCACCACATTTTGAGCTTGGGCAAGAGATCGTTAATCACGATCGACACTAGACGTTCACTATTCTCGATCGATCGAGATTCCCAGTGAAAGTGAGCCTCTTCCAGCAGAAATTGTAAATCTTCTAAACTACGATACTCTGCTGGTCGATCGAAAGAACCATACAGTCTAGCGGCAAAGTCGCACAATTGCTGCCGATCCTCTGCAAAAATAGCTTGCAATGTTTCCGCCATCAATGGATGTAAAACATAGCGATTTTCAAACAGCGATTCATCGTACAAACATTGCACCAGATCCGATTTGCCCAACCCAATTAATAACTCCTCCGTTACTTCCTCCGATTCTGGCGTGAATTCCATCGCCTTATCATCCGCTTGCAACAATCTCAGCCTTGTTAGCGCAGGGACATCCATCGCGATCCGCAATACACACATCCGCTGTAACAAATCTTGAGCTGGCGCACCTTGCAACTCCCACTGTTCTCGGACGATCGGTTCGGCTTCATTGGTTACTATCTTCGGTTTATTGCGTAATCTGCCTGGTTGGTTGCGGGAATAAGCAGCCAACCATCCCAGAATCAGCACATTATTCACTTTCTCTGCGATCCATTCCAGATCGTCTTGGTTCTCTCTAGCTCCTAAATCATTGAGGAGTTGGATACTTGCCTCCTTTGAGATACCAGGAATGAGTCGATCGACAACACTAGGATTCAAAGACCTACCACGTCGATAGTTCAAATCGTCTGGAAATGTCCGGCTGGTAATCACGATCTGAGACTTGTGTGCCACATTAGCGAAGCGATTGAGTAATTCACCTACGTCAGTAGATTCAGCACGCCTGCGATCGATCTCCATCACAGATTCCAGGTTATCGATGACTATCAGCCACCGTTCCTCTTGGAGTCGTGCCAAGATGAGATCGATCGTTTGGGCTGGCGTAGAAGCGCGATCTGCACCCAGTCCAAAAGCAGCTAGAAATGCTGATGAGATCGCATCAAAACCTTTACCATTCTCAACTTTAAAGAACAGCGCATTGTCATAACTACAATTCGCTATCGGTGTCGATGTTAATGGATCGATCCCACAAGCCGCCATCAGTTTCACCGCCAAACTCGTCTTACCAATGCCGCCTTGCCCGCGTAGCACCATCACTTGATAGCCTTGCTGCAAGTGGTTATGTAGCTCGGTTAGTAGCTCATCGCGTCCGACCCAATGCCGAATTGGCGGATATTGATTTGGTTTTCGCTGTGG
>NZ_JANPLS010000112.1:0-5062 GCF_031422475.1 Chamaesiphon sp. VAR_48_metabat_403 | reverse complement strand
CTTCTAAGGAACTTAGCTGAAACTGGCTCAGAGCAAGGATCTGTAAATTGGGTTGAAGCATGAAATTAGGGCGTGCCCAAACAAAGTTTCTTTCACCCTTTAGACGACATTTATGTCGGCTCAGATGCTCTGAAAGAGAATCGCCACCGAGCGTTTTCGCTAGTGATGCTAGATAAGTATGACTGCCTGTTTCGGCGACCACAGCGGTGCCCGAACCACTAACTACTGTTGTACCCATAAAGCAGAGATTGACCAATTCTAGGGGGTTTTTCTCCTGCTTGTCGGTGAGATCTACGTGTTTTTCAGTGGGGAGAGATTCGCCTGTGAGGGTAGATTGACTCAAGAATAAATCTTTGGCAGCAATCAGCCGCATATCGGCGGGAATCATATTTCCGGCTGACAGAAAGATGATATCTCCAGGCACTAGCAATTTCACCGCAATTTCTGTTCCGGTGATGCCTTGTTGCTCTTTTTGTGGGGTAACTTTGGCGGTGCCCTGGCGACTTACTGCTGCTGTGATACTCACCATTGCCCGCAGTTTTTCGGCGGCTTTATTAGATTGAAATTCTTGAAAAAACCGCAATAATCCTCCAAAAATCACCATGATCGTAATGATGAGAGCGGCTGTCGGACTTCCGGTTAATAGTGAAACGATCGCCAGTACGATTAGTAATAATGAGAGGGGATTTGTCACCGTTTTCAGCAGTTGGATATACCACTTGCTTGGCTTTTCACGGGCGATTTCATTTAGTCCCGATTTTGCCAACCGTCGTTTGGCTTCGGTTTCAGTCAGCCCTGCCAGTGAAGTATCGAATAATTTTAGAACTCCAGCTACATCTTTCTGAGCGATATCGATAAGTGCATCGGATGAATCTACAGAATTGGCATTCCGGCTGGAATTATTCATTGAGTAGTTTAATTTAGGGTATTAAATTGTCGGAAATTCTAAAGTTATTAATTACTGAGATCTTAGGTTAATCCTGTGAGGATCTCGTGAGGTAGTTATATATTGAAGTAGTGAATTGCGAATAATCAAGAGCAAAAACAATGGCTCAACTAATTTTAGTTCGGCATGGTCAAAGCCTCTGGAACGCCCTCAATAAGTTCACGGGATGGGTTGATGTCCCCCTGAGCGAACGCGGTCGGGCGGAGGCGACGATCGCTTCCTGTCGGCTCAGTGGTTATCGAGTAAATGTCTGCTTTACCAGTAAATTAATTCGAGCGATCGAAACAGCTACGATTTGTCTGACCGAAAATGATGATATCTGCGGTGGCAAAATTCCGATTATTAAACACGAGCAACCTAATCCAGATTGGCGCGGCTGGGATAACTACGATGGAAATCCGGCGGAAGAACTACCTATTTTTACAAATGCTGCCCTCGATGAGCGGTTTTATGGTGAGTTGCAGGGTTTAAATAAAGCGGATACCGCTGCTAAGTATGGCAGCGAACAGGTGCAGAAGTGGCGCAGATCTTACAGTGTCCGACCACCTGGCGGCGAGAGTTTGGAGGATACCCAACAGCGGGTGGTTGCCTATTTTAACAGCCGGATTTTGCCCCATTTGCCAGAAGGTGATAATGTCTTGATTGCCGCACATGGTAACTCGTTGCGATCGATTATCATGCTCCTCGACAATCTAAGTCCAGATGAAGTGACAGCACTAGAACTAGCAACGGGTATACCGATCGTATACGAGCTGGATGCTGCTGGAGAATCGATCGGCAAAAAGATTCTCAACGATTGACGCTGGGGTCGATTTGAACTAAGCTACCGTTACCCTTGAAGCTGCTGGAGAAATACGGCTCGATTGTAAAATTATGCGCTCAAATGTCGATCTCTTGATGGCGATCTCTTGAGAAATAAGATCGAACAATTTATCGATCGTTGTGAAAGTACATCAGAGAGGGATAAGTAATGGAACTAAATGAATTGCCAGGATCGGAGTTAATTTTACCTGGGCTGGAAGATCTTTACCACGGCAGAAATAATACAATCGGATCGCTATTAATCTCGTTGGCAAAGCCTCTCTGAAAGAGACTCGCCTCTATACGCTTAACCGCAGCGGGATTGGATATTCCGCAGGGATCTCTAGTATCAGAGCCAGAACTTGCTTTGTATAATTATCTTCAGGTCGATCTCGATAATGTTAAGGATCTGTTTGGAGAAGTCGAGAAAGGAAATCGAGGGGAAAACCTCAAGACTTTGCACCCTGACTTAAAGCCGTTTCTCAATGGTCGAGAGATAGTAGTAGCATTCGATCGCGCATCCCGAAGATACCTCGCTAGTCGCAGGGGAACATTATCTTGTCATTCGCGACCCTCATGGCAAAATTACTGAGTACAAAGTCAATATTCCAGCATGGGAAGAATGGCTTATTAGCAACAGCTTTGGGGCTTGAGGTGTGATGGCAGAAAATGGTCAAAGAATTATGTTAAAGTCCAAGGTATAGGAATCGAACCTGTCTAGAGCTTCCGCTCGCGGATTATGAGTCCATCAATTTCAATTCTATTCAAACCTATTACCAGATTCAACGATCGCCAAGACCTAGTGCCAGTAATCTTTAGCCACTTTCCTAATTTTGTAGATTGTGCGAAAATTGTAAAACTAGAAGAGTTTTATTAGGCATGGATTAGGCATGGATTTTCAAGATGTAGATCGAGCAATCGAGCGCGCAAATGCCAAAAAGGAGATCGTCGGACTACCGATTAGAATCGTGCAGCAGGATAAAAAACTATATCTGCGCGGGACTTTTCCCTCTAAAACTGGTGGAAGTCCCTCACAACATCGATATGCCCTCAATTTAGATGCTAAAACCCATTTAATCTCGATTGCCGTAATTAAAGCACGCGAAATTGGGCTGAAGTTGGCTCTAGGAGAATTCAATTGGGAAATAGAGCAGCCGCTCGCCATTGCACCGCCAGTGCCGCAAATTGTGACGATCGGGCAATGGGTAGCAGAATTTGAGCGACAATACTGGACAAAAAAAGAGCGTACTAAAGATGCCGAGCTGAATTATCGAACGGATTATGGGGCGATCTTTGAGAAGATCGACCTGGATAAAGTCATTAGTATCGACAGACTCAAATCGGCGATCGTCAATAGTTCTAAACCCGATACTCGAACTCGCGTCAGGTGGTGCAACGCACTAGGTAAACTAGCCGAATTTGCCGAACTCAATCGCCAACCAATTGGCGAGCTTAGAGGCAATTATTCCATGAGCGAGCCTTTAGAACAGCGAGATATCCCCGAACTCGATCGGGTGGTTGAATGGTTTGACTCGCTCAAAGCAAAAGACCCGATCTGGGCTAGAGCTTTTGGCATGTATGCAACTTATGGGATTAGACCGGGTGAATTATGGACTTTAGATACTTCTAGACTCAATGACAATAACTATCATGAGTTAGTCGTCAGAGCCAATAAAACCAATCGTACCCGTGTTACTTATCCCTATCCAGTCGAATGGTTCGATCGGTTTGAGTTATCTCAATTTACAGTTCCGACAAATATTTCGAGTACTGCTAGAGGTCAGGGCTATATACCGACCCGTCAGTTCAAATGATTGGGAGCAGAAATTGAATGCTATACGCTCAGACACTTTCACGCGATTCAGCTCATTTTAGGAGGGATTGATAGTGCGACTGCTGCCAAATGGATGGGTCACAGTCAGTTGATGTTCGATCGAGTCTACCTACACTGGATGGACGAGCGGCACCATCGGAAGTTATTCGATCGCCTGGTGGATAAGTAAACAACTGATACTCAACTAATGTGACTAGATTATAGGGATAGAATACTAGATTATGACACTATTTAGCTCGACTACATTGCAAAACTGTCTGTTATTCTAAATCTAAATAAGTACTTAGATATTCAATTAGATTGCTAATTCATTATCTTGAATTTTGAGCTGTGCTTGTTTATCACTCATTGATATCTTAATTCAGTAACGCCACTTTTTCAATGACTGGATTGCTCTCTTGAGAGATCCAGCCAGCCCTAGTCGATGTCGCTACTTTACACTACAACCGCTGGTATGACTGTTCGGATGATGGATAGAATTCTGAACTATGGTTTACCCTTACTGGTAACAGAATTTAAGTTACCTCTCTGGTTCCCAGAAAATCGTTACTTATCAAATTAAATGAACTGCCATTAATTATCGATCTTGTAATTGCTGTAGAATTCTAGTGGACTAGGGAAAATTTCAAAAATATCATCCATGCTACTCAACTCGAACAAAATTTTAATTTGTCGATCGATCGAACAAATCGATAATTGACTATTGACTTCGCGTACCTTTTGAGAAGCCAGTACCAAAGCTGCTAATCCAGAACTATCCATAAAAGTAAGATTTTGACAGTCAAGCAGCACATTACTAACACCAGCATTAGCACTTTCTACAATCGCTTGCCGCAATTGGCTACAGTTAGTTACATCTAAAACACCAGTAGGCTGAATCACCTTGAAAGGTGCTGCTACGCTTGTGAGTATTCCAGTAGCTGGTTGGAGTTGAGTTGTTGATACCAAAGATCCCATCGCTCGTTCGAGTTCTTGAGCGTATCTAGCCATCATCATGGTCTGTTTTTCAAGCCGAACGGAGATTGCTTCGCGCAGATCTCTGGGCGTAAATGGTTTGGTGAGATAGTCATCGGCTCCGAGCGACATTCCTTTGCGAAAGTCATCTTTAGCGGCTTTAGCCGACAGAAAGATAAATGGAATTTTGATGGTACTGGGATCTTGGCGGAGTGCGATTAGCACATCATAGCCATCGAGTTCTGGCATCATCACATCGCAAATAATTAGATCGGGATGATGCTCTTGCGCTAGTTGTACACCAATTTTGCCATTTTCGGCTGTTAGGACATCAAAGCCTTCTAATTCTAAAATTTCTTGAATGTTTTCACGAATTCCGGTTTCGTCTTCGATCGCTAGGATAGTTGTCATTTGGGTAGATGGGTAGATGGGTGGACGGGTGAATGGGTAGGTTTTAGGAATTATTGATAAATTGATATTAACTATCAATTGTTTAATTAGTTATCCCATTTGATTCAAAGGTAAAT
>NZ_JANPLS010000111.1:0-16300 GCF_031422475.1 Chamaesiphon sp. VAR_48_metabat_403 | reverse complement strand
GCGGAGCCTCTTCTAAGGAACTTAGCTGAAACTGGCTCAGAGCAAGGATCTGTAAATTGGGTTGAAGCATGAAATTAGGGCGTGCCCAAACAAAGTTTCTTTCACCCTTTAGACGACATTTATGTCGGCTCAGATGCTCTGGAAGAGAATCCGGTGATTCCGTCATACTTGCTTACTACCCATTAACTTCTTCACCACCCATCTGTATAGTCAATGCATCTAGGGCTTCTCCTGCGCTTTTGCCTGTAGATTGTCGATTTCCAATAGCTGCTCGGTAAACGCGATCTCCA
The DNA here is from genome assembly GCF_031422475.1 of Chamaesiphon sp. VAR_48_metabat_403. Lineage (NCBI taxonomy): Bacteria > Bacillati > Cyanobacteriota > Cyanophyceae > Gomontiellales > Chamaesiphonaceae > Chamaesiphon > Chamaesiphon sp. VAR_48_metabat_403. The sequence continues at coordinate 16,010 of NZ_JANPLS010000111.1, read as the reverse complement.
TTGGTAGTAGCAATTGTCGTGATTCTTTTCCAGAGACGCTTTGCGATCGAAATAGTTTGCATGAAGGAGCCTCGCATCTTAGTCCTAGACTTAGTTTAGCTCAAGATAGCGAGAACTGCGAACGGTGGGTGACAATTCCAAGGATTGTTAAGGGAATAATAAGCAAAGTATTTCGATCGGTATTCAAAAAGTTAGACATTTTCATTATGGTGATGAGCGAACAGGATCGAGAGTTTTGGTTTGGATATAACGAGTTTGCTGATGATGCTGAATTTAGAGTTTTTCAAGCTTGGGCATATAACGGAAGTTGTATCCAGCAAAGAATGGGATTATTTGAAAGTCCACCAGCCTGGTGGGAAATTCTGAAGCCAAAGATCGATCGACTGAAGAATTATCAGCAAGCAAATATAGAACTGAGGAAGCCAACCGATAATTTTCTATCTGAATTAAAGAAGTTGCCACCTTTACAACGTCGGCAACAGACATTTATGGAAATCGCAGGTTATCCACACTTTGAAAATTCCTGTAGCAACATACTCCAATTTTACTTAAATCCAAATAACGAGCATGGATTTGGCACACTTTTACTAGACTCTTTAGCTACACTCATTAATGCAGATTTAGTAACTGACGAGCAAAGTATTGAAGTACGAAGAGAAGAACTTACCGCTCGAAGGAATCGTCTCGATTTAATCGTTGAATCCAATAATTATATTATTGGAATAGAAAACAAGCTTTTTGCAAAGGCATACAATCCTTTCTGTGATTACTCAAGACATCTTGAATCATCGAGCAAAGGTCGTCAAATTTACAAGGTGTTATTATCATTACGACTCGAACAACCATCCCCTGAATTGTGTGGTTTTCAACCGATCGGCTACGATCTATTTCTCCAGGAAATAAGTACAAAATTCGATGCTTATGCTCAGAATGCAAACGAGCAACACACAATATTTTTACAAGATTTTATCCAAACAATGCAAAACTTACAAAGTCCAACGTCGATCGATCCACAACGCTTAGAATACTTTCGCAATAACCATCAGGAAATCACAACTCTACTTGGTGAAGTCGATGAGCTTCGTAAGGATATGCGAAGAAAAATAAAACAGTTAGAACAGACAATCGATCTTAAAGATATATCTTATTCTTCTAGTATTGAATCTGGTTTATGGAAATCATCCACGGATTTAATAGATGTTTTATGGTATATTATTCAGATTGAAAACTCTCTATGGTTGCAGCTTGACGTGTGCCTGACACCAATAGGATGGAAGATGCAATTCTGGTCTAGAAAAGGCGATCGTATGAAAATCAAGCAACACCTTCAAGAGCTAAACATCGATGTTGAACCATACGACAAAAACTCGCGACTGATCTATAAAGGTAAAGATAAAGATCGAGCATATAATATGGATATAGAATCTGTCACAACATGGACGATTGATATGTTGAGAAGGCTAACTAATCCTATCATATTACCAGAGTCATGAATTGTAGGTTGGGTAGCACGAAGCAAAACCCAACAATCCCTTCTAGGGAAGTAGGTGCGAATATCGCCCAGCCACCGAGCGACATTGGTTGCAGAACGTCCCAAACCACCACTACGAGTATCATTATCGAAACGATACAGCGCGGAAAGGGCGCGATCCATTTCGATATCGCCGCCAGTTAAGCCCCCAGCCCCAACACCACAGCTACCTTCAGCTTCGCTACCGAGCACCAATCGCCACCGTTTGAGTCTTTCGGATTCAGTCATATCAATACTATGTTTGTTGACAATTAGTTTTCAATGTGCAAACATATTCGTGTGGCAAGATGTAAATCTATTTTGACTTTTAGAGTCAAAATACAACTATTTTGCTTGTGTCATCCAGTATCAATCATTTTAAACCAGCTATCGTAGATCGACATCTAAAGGAAAGCCCCGATGCATCTTATTTCTGCTGGCAAGCTTAAAGAAGCCTCAGCCGTGTATCCCGATGTAGAGGAAGTAATTAAGAATTTTTACAAAAAGGTTGAAAAGTCAACATGGCAAAATCTTATTGACGTGCAAACAGACTATCGATCCGCTGAAGCCGTTGGTAATTTTACAGTATTTAATATTAAAGGTAATAAGTATCGTCTCATTCTCGATCTAGATTATGAAGAACAAGTAGCTTATTTTAAATATTTTCTGACCCATGATGAATACAACAAAGATCGATGGAAAGATGACCCATACTATTAACCACGAAAATTATATCTGTTTATTAGATCGAGACTGCATTATTCCCAAAATTATTGAAAGCAATGAAGAATACGAACAATTTTTGGCAGTAGCTGAAAAATTGATTTCTAAAAAACAGACTCGTACTCTTGAAGAAACAGTTCTATTCAGACTATTAGTTAAGCTAATTAAAGACTATGAGGAGGAAACATATTCGCTCGAAGAGTGGTCTCAGACAGCACCTCACGAACTCCTGCAACATTTGATGGCAGCCAGAGGGATGAAGCAAGTAGACTTGGTAGGAATAATTAGTCCATCAAAAGGACTGGTATCTTCGATCGTTAATGGTAAGAGATCGATTAGCAAAGTACAAGCCAAAAAATTAGGCGAAATTTTCAATATTTCTGCTAGTGCCTTTATTTAATATGTATTGATGCACAATAGTATCGATCGAACATCTCAAATTTTTACAAGCTATATCCCCAAAAATGAGAGGCATTCGATAGCAAGTGCCGTGTAGCTCATCTAATTTTTGGATGAGGCGTATGTATTTTGCACTACTCTCTTCGTCGAGCAATTGTTGCTCTCTTTCTTCAATTAATTCTCGAATGGCGATCGCTGCCTCTTTATACAAAAAACCGCTTCCCAAGCGTCCTCTCAGTGTCTCAGTTGAAAGTTTGCGGAGTCTCTCTTTGCACTCAGCTATTTTACGGAAATACTGCTCCTGCTTACTCATTGGAAGGATGTAGACATTCAGGACTGAGATTTATGCTAACTACGAATTGTTAATTATGCTGTATTGGCGATCGTAAGCCAACACAAAATCTGGAAATAGCTCTTCGTAAAGAGGATAAGCAATTCCAAATACAGTAACTTGAATTTCTTCCAATTCTGTCAAGCAGTCAAATATCGAGACACCTTTTGATAGAATAACCTCACCATTAATTCGAGCCGCCGATAGCGGAAGATGTTCTTGTGATGACTCGCGCAAAGCGATAAATTGCGATCTAAATCTTCCATAAGCAGGCATTGGTAAAAAGTTGCCAGATACAACGCCCATAGGTGGATCGCCACATTCAAAAGCTGAATGTCCGATAAGGATCGTATCGATAAATATTTGGTACTCGCTCATAAATTATGCAAAGCCTAACAACTGCGCGACGACTGGTAAAGATTGGCGCGATCGAACTATATTAAAGTTATCGGATTCAGTCACAATTACCTTACTAATAACTTGCCCTTTCGCAACCTTTTCGCCCATTTGTTGACGTTCGGGAGAGCTAAACGTCGCAAAAGTGCGGCGCAATAATGGCAACACCGCGACAAAATTATCTGCCGATAATCCGGCGATCCATTCGTCTAATACTTGCCAAATTCCATCGCTATGCAATAGCAATAAACCGCTCCCGCGCAAGAAGCCTTCCGCCCAAGCTGCGGCTGCTGTGGGTTCGTTGGCGAGGGAGAGAGCCAAACTCAATCGCTGACTGGTGGCGGTGGTATCTAGACTACCATCGTCGAATAACAGCCGACAGCAACGTCCCTGTACTAAACCGTGAACATTTTGCTGGCTGGCAATCTGGAGCAAAACTTGTCGCCAGTTTGCTAATTGCTCTGAATTTTGGAGCAGTTTAATCGTGCTGTTTGTCTGCCCGATTGCGTCGAAAATCTGCTGGGCGGCATCGTCGTCGAGGGATTGGCAGGAATTGGGTAAACCGATGCAGAGGCGGGTAATTAGCCCATCTACAACGATCGCAATGCTGGTAGTATCGGTTTGGCGCACGTCGCCATAACGGAGGATATTTGCCAGCGGGGGTAAGGCATTCATAAAATGCAGCGTATCGCTGGTAATGGCAGCGATGGCTTGGAGTTGCTGCATCAGGATGGGAATTGCGGCATCGAGGCTGGCTAATAAGACTCGATCGAGTAATGTAGTCAGGGTGGGTAAATCTTGGGCATCCTGGGCGGTTTGACGGGCGAATGCGGTAGCGGCGGATGCGATCGAATTTCCCCAAACGCCTGCTTCAATTAGCTTGACGGCGAATTCTGGGTGCCAACACAGCAACCATCCTTCTTTAAATGTCCCCGTGCTGCTGGTGCGTTGGGTTTTACCCCAAGGGAGATCGAGCAGATTGAGACGGTGGAAGAGTTGCGATCGATCTAAATCGTTGGTATTCCGCAGATCTAATTCTAAGGTTTTATCGATCGGTTCTTGCTTGAGCCGCAATTTTTTAATTAGTTTCTGTAAGTCTTGCTGGAGTGGAACTTGGGGTGTGTCGCTGGGGACTTGTCCCAGTCTGTCGTTAATAATTAATTGCTGGTGAATCAGTTGCATCGGCATCGGATCGCCAAAACACAGCACCGTTTGGACGGCTTCATTGACTTCTGCCAAGCCTGGAAGCGGACTTTCGCGCATGGCGGCGAGGGTTTCGGCTAGTCGCACGGCTTCAATCACGCTCGCCGAAGAAGCATCGATATCTTCTTTCCGCAACAACCGTGCCACATTTGTCAACCACCGAATCACGACGTTTTTTTGATGCGTCCATAAGTGGTGATACCATCCTGGCGACTCTACCCCCGCACCATAGCCACTCGCCGCACTCAACCGTCCGTAAGTCCACGGTACCCACGTCGCTTGAATCTTGGCTTTAGTTGGCGCGGGCAGTTGCGCCTTATCTTCACTCGCTGCTGGTAACGGCTCCACCAGCGCGGGTGCGTGCCATGCTCCACAGACTACCGCTAGTTTTTGAAAACCTTCCGCCTGCGATTGGCGCAAACATTGGCGCATATAAGCCTCGCGGATGAGGTCGTATTTATCCGTACTTTCGGCTAATTCCTGCCTTAGTGCCGTCATCGCTTCTAAAATCGCCGCAAACAAATCGGTACTATTGCGCCGCTGCTCGACTAAATATTCCCAATATCGTTCGCCCTCGCCAAATCCCGCCGCCTGACTCAACAAACCCAACGGATCTACACCTGGATGCGTTTTATCTCGCTCTAATTCCCCCCGCATCCCCGCTGGTAAATCGATAAACCGGACGGGAATCTTGGCACTCACAGCATACTGAATCGCTTGCCATTCGGGCGAATAGATGGCAAAGGGGTAATAAGCAGCTTGCTGGAGATCTTCTAAGTCGTACACCAGCACAGCAACAGGCGGTTTCATCTCAGTAGATTGCGCCAGTGCAAGCAAATCGTTAGCCTCTGGCGGCCCTTCAATTAAGATGATATCTGGTTGTAAACTCTTTAAAGCCGATCGTAAGCTCCGCGCCGAACCTGGCCCATGATGGCGAATGCCAAAGATACTGGTAGTCATTTCGATTTTGGATTATGGAAGATCTGGATCGAGATATGAGAATATTTAAGTCATTACTTGGCGATCGAGCGAATTAATTAACCTTTAGTTATACTATGTAGCAGCAAGAGTCGATCGACAATGGAAATTATTGGTTTGAGCGAATTAATCGCTAGTGATCTGAAACATGCTGATGTCCAAAAAGCTGTAAATACCTGGATTGCTGTCGTTCAGTTCGCTCAATGGCAAAGCCTAATCGATATAAAAAATACTTACAGTCGATCGGCTGACTATGTAAACGATAGAACTGTGTTTAATCTACGGGGAAATAACTATCGCTTAATTGTGGTAATCGATTATGAACTACAAATAGTTGTTTTTGAAGCCTTGCTTACTCATGCTGAGTACGATCGATACAGCTTTGACTAAATCGATCGCAATTATTATACCAAAATAAAGACCGTGACAACTACACTAAATCCGATTACGTATGGTCGATTGCTAGCTCAGTTTCAGCCTCAACAGCTAGAAACTAGTGAGGACTATCGATCGGCTCGACTAGCAATTTTAGATTTACTTAAAAAAGGACAACTTAGCCCCGAAGAAAAAGCCCTAACTAAGTTAATAAAATCGCTGATGCGCGAATACGATCGCCAACATTCACCAATAACTACTGCTAACCACAATGAAATTTTAGAACATCTGATGGAAGCCAATCAACTAAATTTTCAAGATTTTGCCGTCCAATTAGGCGGTGAAGAAGTATTGTCAGCAATTATTGATGGTTCTAGATCGATTTCTCCTCAACAGGCTCAAATTCTTGCCGATATATTTAAAGTATCTCCAACTTTGTTTACAGATCGATCGTGATATTTACTCGACGATCTTCACCTGATTTGCTACCTACTCCCTTTCCGCCAGAAGAATATAGATTATACTTCTACCCTATTGCTGTCAGAGATCTTTTTTTTAACCGCAGAGGCGCAGTGATGCACTAAACCCGCCCCTACGGTTGGTGTGAGAATATATTATATTTAAAACTATGGGTCTGTAAGGGCGGGTTTATGCTAGAAACGATCGCTATAATACAGTCATCTATCAAGCGAACCCGCCCGTCCCACCAATATCTGTTAGGTCACTCAAAAGATCTTAAATGGGTTCTATAGTCTTTGAGCGGAAAGGGAGTAGCCCGAACTTGTAGTTCAGGGCGGTGCTTGAGCGGAGCAGATCGATTTCCCTTATCCCGTTAGCAATGATTTGCCCGATCTGAAAAATGAGGGTAGAAGTAATTTTACCCTCATTTTGACAAACGGTTAAATTTAGCGAACCTTAATCAGGGATGCCGATTAAAGATCGATCGCCTGCAACTACTTGCCCGATCGCATAAGATGCGATTTGCTGCGATTCAAAAAAGGCGATCGCTTCTGCTACCGCCGTTGCTGGCACAATGACTACATATCCGATACCCATATTAAAAGTATTAAACATATCTACTGGAGCCACATTTCCCGCTTCGGCTAGCCATTGAAACGCTGGGGGAATTTGCCAACTGTGGAGATCGATCGAAATCGAATGGTTAGCACTCAAGCAACGAGGTAAATTTTCGGGTAAACCCCCACCAGTGATATGCGCCATGCCGTGAATGGGTAATTGTCGCTCGATCGCTGCTAAAATCGGCTTCACATATATTTGAGTGGGAGTTAGATAGACGCATCCCAAATTCTGCCCCGCCAAGCTACTGGGGGTATCCTCCCACTGATAGCCGCCATCGGCGACAATCTTTCGCACCAGACTGTAGCCATTACTATGAATACCACTACTGGCTAAACCGATCGCCACATCGCCGATTTGAATCTGGGAGCCATCGATCAGTTTGCTCTTTTCGGCTATTCCCACCGCAAAGCCAGCCAGATCGTATTCGCCTAATTGATAAAATCCGGGCATTTCTGCTGTTTCGCCTCCTAGCAAGGCGCAACCCGCTTGCCGACAGCCATCGGCAATTCCCGCAACTACCTGAGTAAGTTGGGTGGAATTGAGTTTACCAGTTGCCAAATAGTCGAGAAAATAGAGCGGCTCGGCTCCACATGTGAGAATATCATTAACGCACATTGCAACTAAATCGATGCCGATCGAGGCATGATTATCTAATTCTTGGGCGATTTTAAGTTTGGTACCTACCCCATCCGTACCGGAGACGAGTACTGGCTGCCGATATCCGGCTGGCAATTCAAACCAACCGCTAAAACCGCCCAAACCCCCTAAAACTCCCGGACGATGCGTGCTGTGGACGAGGTTTTTAATGTTTTCGACAAACGCTCTCCCCGCCACCACATCGACACCTGCTTGTTGATAATCCATAGCTAACTCGTAAGCGAGATCGAGACACAGGTATTCTACAGCGATTGCTTTACACACCGCAAATGCGCCCGATTCTGCAGGCGGACGACAGGAGCGATAAGATTGTTTCCCAAGCTCGTTCGCGTAGCGTACCGGAGGTAATCGATCTCAATATCAATATCGCTAAATTGGGAATTTTGCCAATGAGCGATATTACTGAGATGTGCTCGTACCAATAGTTACACCGAGCTTCAGTAGGCTATTTCGCCAGTGTTCCACCCTAATCTTGAATGTAGCAATTTCAAATGATGGAGATCGGGAGAGTTTGATGTGCTAATTTCGATCGTTGGCAACTCAATTTCACTAATTTTTAATAAAAAAACCGCTAATTTTCAAAACCCGTCAACCCCATCTCAGCCAAATAATCATTTAAATAATATATATAAAGAAATGTAACATATCATTTTTCCTGATTGAAAAATCGTGGGGATCGCACCACTCAAAGCTTGAAGTGGTGGGGATCGCTCGGAATTTTGGCACTCGATCGAGATATTTTGCGTGCACACGAAACAGGTTTTGTCAAGGATCTCAAACGGTAAAAACCGAAAAAACTTCGTGTTATGGTAGACCCATCGTTCCTCACACCGAGGTGAACACGGAACAAGTATGAGTTATGAACGGGCAAACAAAACCCAATTAATCGGGAATAGCCCAACCAAATCTCAAAGATAAAGACGTTTCACAATAGGCATATGAATTACCAAACTTTGACTGGATTAACTGCTCTCGTAGCAACTCTGACCGTATCTACAGCGGCATCTGCTACACCATCAGTCAATTCCATTCAATCCAATTCCATCGCATCCAAACAGTTAATCGCTCAATCAGTCGGACAAGCTTCTTTTTACGGCAACCAACCCGGTGAAGGCGGCCCCCTAACAGCCAATGGCGAAAGATACAATCCTAGTGGCTACACTGCCGCTCACAGAACTTTACCTTTCGGTACCAGAGTTCGCGTTACTAGTCCTTCGACTGGTCGTTCGGTAGTAGTTCGCATCAACGATCGCGGCCCCTTCATCGGTGGTAGAATCATCGACTTATCCGTCGGTGCAGCAAGAGCGATCGGTTTGACAAATACTGGTGTCGGTACCGTCCGCATGGAAGTAGTCGGTGGTGGTGAAAGTCGTCGTCAAGGTCGTCGCAACCGCTAATTGATAAAATAAATGTTTCGAGTCGATCTCGTCGCTCCTTTTGACTGGGTTTTATCGAGATCTGACTCAATTTAGGTGCTATCTATCTTTTCCCGTTTGGAGCATCCGAGCTGACATTTATGTCATCTGAAGGATGAAAAAATCTGTATTGGATGTGTTGGGTTTCATTCTTCAACCCAACCTACGACCCTTGCTATCAATTTTCGCAAAGCTCTGACGGAATCGTATACCCGCGCACAGCGGACACGCCGACGAGAAATTTAATTCAAATAAGTCCGTCCCTCAACTAGGGATAACATAGACCCCTCCCACTTCCCCGCACACATAGGCGTTACAGTAGGCGGGGTTTGTCCATAAAATAGTAACGTCGCACCCCCAGAATGCACTGCTAGTGAAATCTACTTTCAAGGTCTAATTTGATACTGGTTCGAGCATAATTCCCACAGAGTGGGTACCCTAAAATAGTGTAGTAAAAGACCAAGTTTTGTAATTGCAACTAAAGCGAAATTTATCGGTGACAAAATTCAGGTAAAATTGATTGTCAAGGTCGATGCAATGCAGATAGTTAGCAAACTATTTTACCGACATCGAGATTAAATGCTCCCAGCCGATCGAACTAGATTTAATTGAATCGAGTTAAATGCATCGACCCGATCCAGCTTAATATTATTTCCCCCCCGAAGGATTATGAATCAACATCGTTGGAACTGTCTGACTGCATTATTCCTGAGTACGGTAATCGCGCCAATTTCTAGCGTTCGGGCTGAAGTACTATCGCCAGTAGTGGGTGAAGCTATTTCCCCGCCATCATCACCAACAACCTCACCATTAACTACCACCCAACTTAAAACCGAGACAGCAGTTCCTCTGATTCAAGCGGTGCCAGAAGTAAGTGCCCTCCCAATTCTCACTCCATCGGGTAAAATTAAAACCATTACTCCCAGCCGCAAGCTCAAAATTGCTAGAGCAGTCAGCTTCCCCGTTCAAAATAGTCCGGCTCCAGCCCCTATTTCTCCATCTTTCACCGAGCCATCGGTCTTCAATCCAGCACTGCGCGCGAGTAAAGCCATTGTCTCGATGCCAAGTTCGATTGAGCAAAGCTCACACTTCGTGAACGATACCTCCGTTCCGGTAAGTTCGGTCGTACCGCTACCTCAAGTTAACAAAGGATCTGCTCGAGTTCCCACGAAAATTTTCACCAGCCAAGTGACGAGCGAGCCAATTTTCGTGACTCGGAGTGATAATTCACAATTAACCAAGGGCAAATTACCCACCACCATTACTAATTCGGCTACTGTTAGAGCTGAAATCGTGACGACCCCAATTGTCGTACCGGAAGATTCGCGATCGGCAACAGCCACTATCGCCCCCAGCGAACGCACGGAAACTAGCAGCGTGCCTCAAGTTGCCCCGATCGCCAGCTATAAAGATAAAGCCGATCTGCCCAGTTTTGAAGCAGGTTCGCCAGTATTTATTTTTGAAGAAGAGCGTCCCCAGCAAATTGTGGCTACCGTCATCGCTCAAGTTGACGATAAAATCGTCGCTCCAGAGCCGAGTATTGCCATCCCCGTCGAGCGTCCCAAACAACAGACTATTCCTTTTCAATCAATTTCGCCCACACCGACGATCGTGAAAGTCGAGCCAGCAGAGGCAACTTCACAACCAGTTCTAGATAATATTGTCTCTACTCAAACCGGGAAAGCCTCCTGGTACGGCAGTGAAGGTGGCCCTAAAACTGCAAATGGGGAAAGATACAATCCGAACGGTTTGACCGCCGCACATCGCACTTTACCCTTCGGTACCAAAGTTCGAGTTACTAATCTCAAAACTGGTAAAAATGTTATTGTCAGAATTAACGATCGCGGCCCCTTTCGGGGCAATCGGATTATCGATATTTCCGCTGGTGCGGCTGAAGTAATCGGTCTGAAAAGTGCTGGTGTCGGTCAAGTCCGGGTCGATATTTTGGAAGATCGCGGCTAATCGTCAAATAATAGCTCGATCGAGTCGGAACTAGTATGTCAACATATTGATATACCCTCACTCCGATTATGCTCAAGCTACCCCGACAGATTTGGATCCTCGCGCTAGGTAGATTACTATCAGAAATCGGGAGCGGATTTACGCTATTTTACGCCCCGATTTTTTTCGTGCAGCAAGTAGGATTATCGGCAACATCGGTAGGATTAGCATTAGGTAGTGCCTCGATTTCTGGTGTCGCCGGACGGTTGATTAGCGGCACTTATGCCGATCGGTGGGGACGCAAACCAGTATTATTATTATCGACATTTGTATTGGCAATCGCTTGTTTTATTTTTGCCAATACAAATAGTTTTGAAACGCTAGTCATCGGTTGTTTGGTACAGGGTTTAGGATTGGGATTGTATTGGCCTGCTAATGAAGCGATCGTCGCCGATTTAACCGATGGAGAAGCACGCCGATTTGCTTATGCAATCACCCGATTGGCAGATAATTTAGGGATGGGTTTGGGCATAATTGCTGGCGGAATTTTAATTGGCTCGACGGGAGCTTATCGGACGTTATTTATTATCGATGGAATTTCTTTTTGCTGTTTTTTACTAACGATCTCAGTTGGCATTCAAGAGACGTTACAAGCACAAACAAAAGCGATCGGATTTATTAGCGGTTACACTACGGCATTACGCGATCGCCGTTTATTAGTTTACGTTGCCGTCAATATTATTTTAACTGTTTATATATCTCAAACTCAGACTACTTTACCATTATATTTTAGTGGTTTCGTCCCACAAGCTGGGGCGAGCGGTTTTAGTCCGCAAATAATTAGTGTCCTGTTCACGGGACATTTATTAATGACGATCGTCGCACAATTGCCGATGCTCAAATTATTACAAAAATTGAGTCACGCTCGATCGTTAATGATTTCTGGCGGGTTATGGATTTTAGGTTTTGTTTGTATAACCTTAACTGGGACGGCAGCTAATTTACCAATCCTTTGGGCGAGTTTGGGATTGGGATTATTTGCCTTAGCAATTGTGAGCTATACGCCAACTGCATCTGCCCTAATTGCCGATTTAGCTCCCCCTTCTTTACGTGCTGTTTATACCTCAATTAATTCGCTCTGTTGGGCGGCAGGCTACGCAATTGGGCCGCCATTGGGCGGTTGGGCACTCGATCGATCTCTTCAATTTGCCCACGATTTCTGGCTCGGTTTAGCAGCCACAGTTCCGATCGTTTGGCTGATTTTATTGTGGTTGGAAAGATCGATCGAGGTTGGAGAATAATGTTAAATTAATTGAGAATTGAGAATTGGGTTGTTAGAATCGTGATTTAAAAATGACCCTAACAACCATCCACCTAAAAGGCGGGGAATTTAACCCCCTGCTTCTTGTTAATTAGGATCGATATTAGACTTGAGTTTAATTTGCAGATCTGTACCTTTTTTCAAGACTACTTCACCGCCAGGACTAGACAAAACAAATGCGGTAGCTGCGGCGGCTCCTGCTAGTTTACCATTCTTAAATTTAGTCTTATCGCCGATAAAATTACCTGCGATCGTTCCGCCGAGAATAATACCAGCATTTTTCAGAAATTGACCCTTCGTTTTAGTCTCAACTTGAGTATTAACTAATGTGGCATCGATTGGGAATAAATCGCCATTTTTGAGTTTGAGAGCGTCAAATGTAAGATGCATTTTTGCTTTCTTACCTTTGGCGGCTTTAGTAACCTTTTCTAAATGCCCTTCGATCGTCGCATCTTTAAGAGCTGGATATTTACTAACCGAGCCATTTTTAATTTTAATTGTAAACTTTTCATTGTTACGATTTTTGCCGCTAGAAAGTTCTTGTTGCAGATCGGTATTAATAGTAACTCCGGCTGGAACTATTGCTAACGCATTACTATTTGCTGGTTTATTCGTGGTAGTTATCGCGCTAGAGGTAGCTGTTTTAGCCGGATCGACGGGTTTTTCGGCAACTTGTTTGCTACAACTAGCCAAACTGCCTAAAGATAACGTTAACAGCGCAATTGAAACGGATTGTTTTAACATAATTCTTGACTCCACACCTCATACCACACTATTAAATGTATGTGATGTCTGTAGTCTAGCATTTGCCAATCGATTCAACCATTGGCTATTTGTCTGGAAATAGGGAATAGTAAATAGGGAATAGTGAATAATTTACTGAGTAAATAAAGCTCGATCGCAATTGACTTTACCTACAATTTCTCGACCCAGCCATGCGGTATTATGAGATAGAGATTTGAGGCTATTTTTAGTAACTACCCAAGTTTGCTGCGGATCGAAAAGGATCGACTGAGTGGGGGGCGATTGGTGCAGACAATGTGCGGGATTGGTGCTGAGTGCCGCCCATAGTTCTAGTGCCGATAGTTTACCTGGTAGGACGAGATTTGCCCATAATAACGGTAGAGCTAATTCTAACCCGATCGCGCCTGCGGGGGCTTCGCCAAATGCGACCGTTTTTTCCTCGTAAGTATAGGCATGATGGTCGATCGCGATCGCATCGATCGCACCTGTTTTTATCCCATCAATCAGGGCAATTTGGTCGTCTGGATTGCCTAAAGGCGGGTTCAGTTTAAAATTGGGGTTGTAGGTGGCTAGGTCGGTAGTATTGGCGATAAGGTGCAACCAGGTGGTACTGGCGGTAATCGGTACGCCGCGTTGTTTGGCGGCGGTGACTAGCTCTACGCCGCGTCGGGTGGAAATCCGCATCAGGTGGACGGGGGTGCCAACTTCGGCAATAATTTCAATAAGCTGGGCTAGCGCGGCGGTTTCACTACTGACAGGATCGACGGGTAAGCCATATTTCAGGGCGGCGACACCCGCTCTGGCGACTCCATTACCGCGCAATTGACGATCGAGCGCGGATAATCCGATCGGGCGGTTGAATGGTTGGAGATATTCAAGCAGGCGACGAATTAGGGCAGGATTGGAGATCGATCGTCCATCTGCCCAGCCTGTAATATTAGTAGTGGCAAGTTCGGCTGATTCGGTCATAGTCGCACCTTCGACACCGATAGTCAGCGCGCCCCAGTAGCCGAGTTGGGGACAGTTAGGCATTTGGGAGGCGATTTGCCGATACTCGCGATCGAGGCTGAATATACTACTAGCTCGATCGAGTGCGGGTAAGGTATCGGGTAAGATATTTAGGGATCTAAAACCGCCAGCTTGGGCAGCTTCTAGCAACGATGTAAGTGTTTCGCGCTCTTCATGTCCCGGCGTACCGCTGTGACTGTATAAGTCTACCAAACCCGGTGCAAGGATGAGGTGCCCTCCGGGGATAGTCTCTAAGTCGGTGGGGAGTGGGGTGGTGTCGGAGACTTCCTGAATTATGCCATCGCTAACTAAGATATCTGCCACTCGTTCGGTGAGATTGCCATCGCTGTCGCCGATCGGGTTTAATATTCTAACCTGTTGGAATAATTGGTTCATCGTTTCTAAATTGCGAGTGCAGCCTTATAATGCGCCAGCGGCGGTTTTATCGAGGATGCCGCCAGAGAGATGACTGGTAATATTTAGTGCTTGAATTACGGGTTTGCCCTCGATACCGTCTGGATAGTCGATGACTGTGACTGCACCATTACCCTGTTTGATTTTCCAGATATCTGCTAAACCCAGTCCCAGCAAAGAACATAGCAATACTTTATTGGTGGCATCATGAGCGACAACGATTCCCGTTTGGGCATTATTACCCACCTGTCGGATCGTTTGTTGCCATGCTGCTGTCGCTCGATCCCAGACATCCTGAAGATTCTCGCCTTCAGGCATTTGGACGGATTCGGGCTGGTTGTGCCAACGAGCGAGTTCGCCAGGATATCCAGCCTCAATTTCGGTTTCAAATTTGCCTTCCCAGAGTCCGTGCCCGATTTCGCGGAGATCGGCATTCTCGTGTAATGTTAAATTTGGATGCTCTTGGAGAATAATTTGGGCGGTTTCTTTCGGACGCAACATCGGACTGGTAAATCCAAAGTCGATTTGGGTGGTTTTTAAAAATTCTGCGGCTAGACTGGCTTGATTGCGTCCGTTATCGTTGAGGGGGACATCGATTTGACCTTGAAATTTGCCCGCACGATTCCAGTCGGTTTCGCCGTGACGGATTAGCAAAAAGCGAGGGCCGATATTTTGCGGGCGAAAGGTGGGTAATTGCTGCCCCAGGTGACTGGTTTGGTTGAGCGATTCTAGCTGGACATTTTCGCCCCAACCGCCGCTAAAATTTAGCACAGTAACGCCGCAATTTGACTGCTGAATGCTATGGTACTGGGCTGGAGCTATCCCTAATGCCGTACTAATTAAGGCGCGGTTAATGCCATTGTGGGCGACGATCGCGATCGTCTTATCTTGATGCTGTGGTAATATCTCTTGCCAGAAGTTGGTGGCTTGTTCGTATAAAGCTAACACCGGGAAAAATTCGCTCTCGCTACCATCTGCTTGTGGGAGCGACATTGTTAGTTCGTGGGGACGTTCTTTCCAGGCGCGATATTCGGCTGCATATTTTTCGCGAACTTCTTGATTAAGCATTGTTTCCCATAATGGCAGATCGATCTCTAACAGTCGATCGTCAGCCTGGAGCCGATCTTGTTGTTGTAACTGGGTTAACACGATCGAGGCTGTCTGCTGCGCTCGTTGCAGCGGACTAGCATAAACTTTATCGAACTCTAAGCCTTGTAATGCTATCCCTGTGAGTTTAGCATCTTCACAACCCCGATCGGTCAAGACGGATAAATCGCTCCGCCCTTGAATTCGCCCCTGGCTGTTATAACTACTTTGTCCGTGCCGTACAATAATTACTCGCATACTCACAGGTCTCGTCCTCCATTAGCTGACTCATCTTATCAGGGGTTAGGCAGCCGGAACAACTAGTCGGTCGGGATGGGGGGATGGGGGGATGGGGGGACCGAGGTGAAGGGTCCGCTCGTTCAGCCGCGGCCGTGCCGCTGCACTTTGCGCAGCACCATCGGATGCTGG
>NZ_JANPLS010000110.1:0-7936 GCF_031422475.1 Chamaesiphon sp. VAR_48_metabat_403 | reverse complement strand
AAACAATCTATTTTCACATTTTTTAGTTAAATTACCAATTTTTTTTAAACCTTTTTCATGGCTGCGTTGGGGGGTTTGGGGGTCGGGGGGTATGGGGGCAGTGGGGGACTGGGGGACTTAGATATTATCAATCCAAAATCCAAAATCTCCCATCTCTCCTAAAACCTAAAGCCTAAAGCCTAAAACCTACTCCGGGGGTAATTGAACGATCGTGAACCAGAAATCTTCGATCGACTGAACGATCTGGACGAATCGATCGAAATCTACAGGCTTGGTAATGTAGCAATTGGCATGAAGATTGTACGCCTTGAGAATATCTTCCTCAGCTTGGGAAGTAGTAAGTACGACAACTGGAATTCGCTGCAATCTTTCATCGGATCTAATCTCAACTAGGACTTCTCGACCATCTTTGCGGGGTAAATTCCAATCTAGTAAAATCAGATCGGGATGAATAGCCTGATGATATTCACCGTGACGGTGGAGAAAGTTCATTGCTTCGACACCATCTGCCACCACGCTTAAATTAACATTGATTTCTCGATCGGCTAGAGCCAGACGGGTGAGGTTAACATCCCCTGGATTGTCCTCGACGAGTAAAATTTCAATGGCGCGGCTGTTTATGGGCATGTTGAGGATTGATACTACCTACCGCTGGAATTATAAAGTAGAATACCGACCCGTAACAATCTTGTTGTATCTTTGAATACTGAGGCGATTCTAAATTAGATCGATCGAGTGCTGATTCTACCCAAATTGTACCACCATGACGTTCGACGATTTTCTTGCAGATGGCTAAACCCATGCCCGTACCGGGATAGGTGACTCGCGTATGCAAACGTTGAAAGATCGTAAAAATTCGATCGACATATTGAGGTTCGATGCCGATGCCATTATCGGCAATTGCAAAGCACCAATCCGATGACATCGCCAGATCGTCTGTTAGTGATGAGGACATATCGGCGGGGACTGCTGCACCAAAAGTATCGACGGGTTTAACCCGAATTTCGATTTGGGGTGGAATTTCGCCGCGAAATTTAATGGCATTGGCAATCAGGTTTTGAAATAGCTGTGTTAATTGAGTAGCATCGCCCCAAACTATCGGCAGTGGGGCGGCAGAAATCGTTGCGCCACTCTCTTTAATTGCTACGTAGAGGTTAGCAATTGCATCTTGGGCTACGATATTGCAATCGACAGCCTCAAAGGGCTGTTTGCGGCTACTGAGGCGTGCATAGCTCAGTAATGCTTGAATCAAGGCTTGCATTCTGGTGGCACCATCGACGGCATAGCCGATAAATTCATCGGCATCGGCATCTAATTTGCCCTCATAGCGACGCGATAAGAGTTGGAGATAACTAATAATCATCCGCAGCGGTTCTTGAAGATCGTGGGAGGTAATGTGCGCGAATTGTTCTAATTCGGCATTAGATCTGACTAATTCTTGGCGTTGAAGCTGTTCGCGTTCGAGCAATTGCGCTTGAGCGAGAGCAATACCAATTTGATTGGCAATTTGCACCATAATTTCTAGTTCTCTAGGGTGCCATTGTCGGGGTGACTGACAGTGATGGACTATTAATAATCCCCACAATTCATCGCGCAAATAAATGGGCACGATCGCACTTGCCTTAACTGCAAATTGCTGCAAAAATTCGACATAACAATCTACATATCCGGCTTGAGTGATATCGGCAACTGTATGGATGCGCCCCTGGGTATAGCGGGTGTAATAGTCGCGGTCGAAACAAGGATCGACAATTTTACTGCCTAGTACTGTGGGATAATCATTGCTAACTTGCTCCTGAACGATCGTCCCAGAGCCATTTGCATCGAATCTAAATATTAAAACCCGATCGACTACTAATAATTTTTGGATTTCTTCGACAGCAGTTTGTAAAATTTCTTCTAGTTGTAAAGATTGACGAATTTTTTGGGAAATTTCGGCAGATAGTCGAGTTTGTTTTCGCAAGCGCACGCGATCGCTAATATCGATAATTGTCGCTCTACTGCTGAGGTACTTGCCATTTTTGTCGCAAATTGCCACAACTGTCGCGCTAATCGGGACAATTTGGCCATCTTTACGAATCATCTGAAATTCGATATCTCGAATCCAGCCGCGTGTTTTTACTACCGAGATATTGTCGTTAAATGTTTGGAGACTTTCTGGCGAAAGCAAATCTATAAATCTTTTTTGCCCGACAATTTCAGCTTCTTCATAACCCAACATTTGCAACTCAGTGCGATTGATCCGTAAAAATCCGCCATTGGCATCGAGTGAATGATAACCGCAGGGTGCGCTGTGGTACAGCTCTTCAAATTCGGCAACATAATCGCGCAGTGTCGCTTCAGCTCGTTGTTTATCAATTAGATCCCAATTGACTAATCCATACAGAATCGCCAGTAATAATAAAGCTAACAACCCAGAAATCCCGAAGGCAATCCGGGTATCAGCTAAACTCTGTCTCGACTGAGCTTGTAAGTTATCGAGTGCGATTCGTTCCGATCGATCCAAATCTGTCGTCATTTGGCGGATGCGCTCGATCGTTTTTTGCCCCTGTTGGGTTAGCACGAGTTGGCGTGCGGGGATTAATACTCGCGCTTGACGTGCTTCGATCGTGGCAGCTAATTCGTTCAGGTGACGATCGAATGTCTGTTCTAATCCGACAAGTTGCGGCAATTTCACCAGCGAATTGCCCGCATCCGCTCGTGCTGAATCGGATTTTAATTTTACCAAAGACCTTACTTGCTCTCGCAATTGGGCGATATCAATGCGACGAGCGGCAAGGTATTGGGGGTTTTCTGTCAATAGGTATTCGCGTTGACCGATTTCCACATTGGTTAAGGTGGAAATCATCTTTTCTAGCATTGTAAGAATGCGTTCGCTGGCAGTTGCCGATCGATTATTTTCGGCGATCGAATTAATGCTGTTGTGAGCCACCACAGCATTGGCAACTAATACTATTAGTGTCGAGACAAAGCCGATCGATACCTTGGCGGAGGCAATATTTTTCATCGGACGATCGGCTAAAATTTGAAAATGTCGATTATCTGACCCCTGCTACATTTAAAATAGACATTCGCGTCCATGTTGATGCTTGCGCGTAAGTATCATTAACATGAGCCTGACAAGCAGCGTAGAAGATATAATCTGCCATCACCATATGCTCATCTGCCCCCAATAATGTCGCCACGATCGAGCGACCTATATTTGGCTCTTCAG
Source organism: Chamaesiphon sp. VAR_48_metabat_403 (assembly GCF_031422475.1). Taxonomy (NCBI): domain Bacteria; kingdom Bacillati; phylum Cyanobacteriota; class Cyanophyceae; order Gomontiellales; family Chamaesiphonaceae; genus Chamaesiphon; species Chamaesiphon sp. VAR_48_metabat_403. Next base: position 4,722 of record NZ_JANPLS010000110.1, on the reverse strand, counting down.
GTGTGAAATATCCAGATGATAAATAATCGATCGCTTTCCGGATCTGGGGATAATATTTATAGTAATTATAAGGATCGTACCCGTACTCTTTAAATAAAGCAATTTCGGGAATTGCCAATCCAAATCGAAAACAATTTTCTTCGCCGACAATCTGTTGGAGCCAGTAATTAGTTTTGCCCAAACTGCCGATCGAGATCGCCCCATTTACGGTAGCCTCAAGCTGTTTTAAATTCACATCTTCGATCGCTGCTGTCGAAATTTGCTGGGTAACATCTGCGGCTGCATACATCTGACTAGTCAATCCAGCCGAGGCAGGAACGTAAACTACCTGCAATTTTTTACTAACATCCGGATCGGCGGCGATAACTGCGGCTACAGATTTAATTAAGGCAACGATCGATCGACTAAAATCTATGTCGGTAGATTCGCTGGCATCAGCCTCCGTGGCAGTGGAAACTTCATCCAACTCGCCAAAAATAAAGGTACGTGCGACGATTTCGGTGTCTGGAGATTGCTTGAGCCGATCGAATAAATTGATAATATGTAAAATATTTAATAATTGTCGGTGTTGTCCGCCGATTGGTTGTAACTGAAGATCGAATAACGAATCGACATCGATTTCGATCCCCTCCATCCGATACAAGGTTTCGGCCAATACATGCTTATTTACCCGTTTGACAGCTTGCCAACGAGATTGAAACTGTAGATCGTCAGCTAAAGGTATCAGTTGTTCTAAATCTTCGATATAAGTCATCCAGAGATCTCCGATGGCTGCTGTGACTATTTGAGCTAGGCGCGGATTTCCAGACAATAACCACTGATGCGAACTAAATGCAGGATTTTCGGTTTGTACAGGCGGTTGAATTTGAATTAAATTTGCACCTACCAACCAGCGATCTCGATGGCGCGATACCTTAGCGGGTATCGATCTCAACCGACCGAGGCGATCGATCGCACGCGCTTTTGGGGGCACCTCAGCTAATGTTGCTTGAGTAGTTCGTAAAAGTAATGCACTCATTCCTGCCCGAAAATTGATACTTTCCATCATGATTTAGATTCCTGCGGCATGTCGCGATCGATGTCAAGGATTTGAAATATTCTTGTAAATATAGAATTTTGATGGATGGTTGACTTAACTACCTGGAGACACATACTAACCTAGAAGTTTGAGGAACTTGTGAGGATCGATCGAATTTGGGGATTTTGTTTGGGAGATGGGCAGTAGGGAGAATATGGATTGTTATCGATTTAGTTATTCAATTTATCATCGTCCGTTTCGGAGATCGCTCTTTACCAGTCATGGCGAGTGGAAAATTCGATCGGGGATAATCGTTCGACTTACTGACGAGCGAGGTAGAGCGAAACAGGGTGAAATTGCGCCGATCCCGTGGTTTGGTTCGGAATCGCTTGCAAGTGCGATCGAGTGGTGTCAACAAATTGGCGATACTATTACCACCCGTCAAATTTATGATATCCCCGATAACTTACCTGCTTGTCAATTTGGATGTGGGAGTGCCTTAACTGCTTTTACTTCAACTCCAAATCCGCCGACACAAACCGAGCTAGCAATGAGCGCGCTATTGCCCGCTGGTGCCACTGCGATCGAGTGCTTGCCAGCCTTAGTAAGTCAAGGATACACCACCTTTAAATGGAAGATTGGAGTGCTGCCAATCGCCCAGGAGCTAGCAATCTGGGCACGATTGATGGCGGCTTTACTCCCAGGGGCAAAACTTAGGCTCGATGCCAATGGCGGATTGAATTATGCACTAGCCGAGCAGTGGTTGGCGGCGATAGCAGGATCTGCCCAAATCGAGTTTATCGAGCAACCGCTAGCACCCAATTTACTCGCCGAGACAATCGAATTAGCTCGCAAATATACCGTCCCCATCGCGCTAGATGAATCCGTCGCGACATTCGATCGCCTCCAAGCCACATATACTAGCGGTTGGCGGGGTATTTATGTTATCAAACCAGGAATTGCTGGGTTTCCCTGGCAATTAGCCGAATTTATTAATCGCTACCAGCTCGATGTCGTGTTTTCGTCAGTGTTAGAAACTAATGTGGGCAAAACCGCTGCTATGCAACTGGCATCGAAACTAAATCTCACCCGCAGCATGGGGTTTGGGGTTGATGATTGGTTTGAATAAGAGATGGGAGTTGGGTATGGATCCGCGACAAACTCGATCCATTTTTCATTAAACCGATCGCATTGAGCTACGCGTGAATCAGCAGGATTTACGCGAGATTGAGGCAATTGTAGTGAATGCCTTTCAATTGTTAGGATAATATAAATCTTTGCCAGCCATGGCACAAAAACTCCATGCCTGAAGGTCCAGAAATTAAGTTAGCCGCTGATAAGATCGCTAAAGATATTATCGTTGGCGGAGCCTACCGGAGGTAATCGATCCCTCACAGAAGTCTCCTTTGCTTTCGACCACCTGAAACTCTTTGAAGCCGAACTCACCGCCGCCCGGATTGTCTCCGTTACACCCAAGGGCAAAGCCTTGCTGACTCGCTTCAGCAACCAGCTCACCATTTATAGTCACAATCAACTCTACGGCGTTTGGTACACTCGACGCGCCTACGACTATCCAACCACCAATCGACAGCTTAGGTTAGCCATTCATACCGAAAAGCGATCGGCACTTCTCTACAGTGCCTCAGATATTGACGTATTAGACGACGACCAAATCGCCGCCCATCCATTCTTGCAAAAACTCGGCCCCGATGTTTTAGAAGCCACCACCACAGTAGAAATGGTGCTTGACAGGCTTCAAAGTAAAACCTTTTATCGCAAAGGATTTCCCGCACTGCTGCTAAATCAGCATTTTTTGGGCGGTTTGGGCAACTACTTACGCAGCGAAGTTTTATTTGTAGCGGGGATTCATCCCGCTTTAAGGCCAGTGGATTGTTCGATCGACCAACTCCAGAAACTAGCCATCGCCCTCCTCGAACTCCCACGTCAATCTTATGCCACTAAGGGGATTACCAATAGCTTGGCGATCGTCAAACAACTCAAACAAAGCGGTCAAACCCGCCGTCAATACCGCCACTGGGTCTTCAGTCGCCAAGATTGCCTCTGTCACCTCTGCCACACCGAAATTCTCAAAGATACCCTCGGCGGGCGACGAGTTTATTTTTGCCCAAGCTGTCAAGCTAAATAGTCCATCATTGTTAAACCGATCGGCTTCGAGTCGATCTCATTATCTTAAGCCGCCAGTCTCACATTATAGAAATGGAAGCACAGAAAAAAATAATTAACGACTTTCTAGAACAAGAAATTTTTGATGTCTTTGAGGAAGAGGCAGGAACCTTTCTCGGTCAGTTTACTGATGAATTGGTTACAAGTACCCTAGTCGAGCATCTTCAGATCTTAACGAAGATTGATGCTTATTGTACGGAAGAATCATGGAAATTAGGTCGAAGGTTTGGCGATCTAGAGCGGAGATATCCAGTTGAGGTTGGCGTTTATTTACTATTCCAGCAAGGAAACTCGATTGAGAAATCAGTAGCTGCTAATTTTTTAGAAGGATTTTGGGATCAAACCCGTGCGGATTGGGAGATTTTATTTAAATTATCTGGAGACATTCTCCTTGATATCAGGAATTTTCCTTCTTCCATCGTTTCATTCTGCCCTGACGAAGTTATAGGTGCGTTTATTATTGGATATGCAAATAATAAATGCCGTCGTATCAACAATGAAAGCTATGAGATTGCTTTGAAAGACGCAATAAACTTAATGTTGCAATTTACAATTCAGTACTTTCCAGCTTCCAATTATCTCAACTTACTACAGGAAATGGCTATAAAAGCAGGTTGATAACCAAGCCATTCATTTAAGCCAGTCCGTAGTCCGTAGGTTGGGTAGAAGGATGAAACCCAACATCCACAAACAATGATGGCTGAATATCTTTAACATCAGGATTTTAATCGTCAGGTATTTCGATCGAGTAAAATCAGAATAGTCCCTTGGAGCAAAACGATCCAATGCTAACCCTAGACCAACTCATTTCAGAAGCAACTGCGTTATCAGATGAAGCCAAAGCTCTCCTCATTGACAAAATTGTGGAGAGCATGACAGTAGAAATCGATCGAGATATGTTGACCGAAGCAGTGCAGAAAGCTCAAGAACGCATTGCCGAAATCGATAGTGGCGCAGTCCAAACAATTCCTGGAGATGTTGCGCTGGCACAAATACGGCAACTCTTAAAGAAATGAAATATGAATTTCACCCAGCATCCCTGCAAGAATATGCAGAAGCCGTGCAATTCTTTTCACAGCATGACAAACAACAGGATTTCATCGACACAATCGAAAATGCCATATTTCGAGTTATTGGCGCACCAGAACGCTGGCCGATCGTTGAAGGTCAGATTCGTCGTTGTTTAACTCTCAAGTTTTCCTACGCCATTTTATACCGAGTCTATCCAGATCGAATCGTAATTGCGGCGATCGCAAGCTGTCGCCGAGATCCAAACTACTGGCAAGAACGCCTCTGACGAGTAAAATTAACCTATTAGTTTGGCTAAGTTAGCTTATGACCACTACCATCGATCGATCGATCCAACAGCAACCCATCAGTTTTGATAAGTTTATAGACCTGTATGGTGGCGATAATCGCTACGAGCTAATTGACGGAGAGGTATTCGATTTGGAACCAACAGGCTCGCATGAAGAGGTTGCAGCTTTAATTACGACCAAAATTTGCGTCCAGATCGATGC
>NZ_JANPLS010000109.1:0-26302 GCF_031422475.1 Chamaesiphon sp. VAR_48_metabat_403 | reverse complement strand
GAACTGGCAAAAGCCGCGATCGAACGCGGAGCCGAAGCAATTATCGCCTCTGGCGGCGATGGGACGCTCTCGGCAGTAGCAGCCGCTTTGATGAGTACAAATATCCCGCTGGGAATCATCTCGCGTGGTACGGCTAATGCTTTTGCCAATGCCCTAGATCTGCCTACCACGATTCCCGAATCCTGTGAATCGATCGTCGGTGGATACACCCAAACTGTCGATATGGCGCGGTGTAATGGCTTACCGATGGTACTGCTGGCTGGGATTGGCTTTGAAGCCGAGACGGTCAATTTAGCCGATCGCAATGCCAAAAATCGGTTTGGAATGCTGGCATATATCTTAGCCGGACTCAAACAAATCGGCAATCTCGAACAGTTTGAGGTCGAAATCGAACTAGAAGATAAAACTATTTCTGTTTCCGCTGCTGCCATTACGATCGCGAATGCCGCCCCAGCCACGTCAATTTTGGCTCAAGGCGGCTCGGAAGTAGTCTTCGACGATGGAATGCTCGATTTAACGATCGTCGCCCCAGCTACGCCCCTAGTCGCGATCGCGACGGCGTTCGAGCTACTGAGTTCCACCCTGCGCGGCATGGCATCCCAGCGCGAAGATGTCGGCTTTTTACGAGCAAAAAACTTTAAAGTTACCGCCAATCCCCCTCAAAAGGTCGTACTCGACGGCGAAGTCATCGGCACAACCCCGATCGAAGTCGAATGCATTCCCGGCGGTCTGACCGTGTTTGCACCCCTGGTAGAGGAAATCCAACCTGTAGAAAAGTTGGAGGGACTGCCTAATTTGAAAATCGATCTCAAGGAGTGAGGAGCAGGGAGCGGGGAGCGGGGAGCGGGGAATAAGAAGTAAGGGAGATTTTGGATTGAAAATATATTTACTCCCAGTCTCCCCGTCCCCCCGTCTCCCCATCTCCACACTCCCATCTAGTGAACGATGCCCGATCGCAAGGCTCTGACGGCGGCTTCGGTACGATCGTCGGCACATAACTTTGCTAAAATATTCCGGACGTGGGTTTTGACAGTTCCGACTGTGATATACAATCGCGCGGCAATATCGACATTAGTGCAACCAGCCACCATCAGTTCTAAGACCTCGCGTTCGCGCTCGGTGACCGGGTCGGAAGCTAACACCTGCTCGTATTCGGGTTCTAGCGACCTAATTTCGATCGTTTGTTTCTGAATTGCGGGTTTGATAATACTGGTCTTCATTTGGCGCAGGACGATACTAGCAACCGCTGGATCGATCCAAGCGTTACCAGTATGTGTCATCCGAATTGCTTCGATGAGTTGTTCGATGCCGATATCTTTCATACAGTAAGAATCGGCACCAGCAGCAAAGGAAGCAAGTACGGTTTCTTCACTACCAAGCATCGTTAACATGATTATTTTGGTAGTTGAATCTGGATGTTCCTGTTGAAATTTCCGAAATTGCTGGGTTAATTCAATCCCATCGATGCCCGGTAATCCCACATCTACTAACGCTACATCTACAGGCGTTGTTTTCACTAAATGTAAACCTTGGGTGCCGTTGCTGGCTTCACCAACTACCTGAATCCCTTCTTGAATCTGCAATACAGTCCGCAGACCGATTCGCACTACATCATGATCTTCAATCAAAACTACGCGGATATCATTCATAAACAGACAACCTTTGAATTGATGAGATAAAATCTGGAAACATTTAATAGTCTACTGTAGAGATCGAACGAACTTAATTAAAAAATATTGTCGCCTCAAAGCAATTTAATCTAATCTAACTACAACAATAACTTATTTTTTGAGGATTCATCTATGCGATCGCTAGACTTGCAAGTATGGATTGTAAAAATCGATAGCAGCATCGATCGATGGGCTATTGATGCATTCTGGCATCAGCCAGATGGAAGTTAACATCGAGCGCATAATTATGGTAAAATTCGTCGTCGAAATTTTAATTTTGTGCTTACCACCAACCAATTTTTCGGTGGGCTGGCAGTTGTTAAAAGTCAAAACGGACATCCTCAACCAGCAGCCGCTGTCGTCCGAGGAACTAGCTGCCGATTTACACGGTCGAGATAGGTCACTGCAAGCCTGTACCTGACTCAACCCACGCAGTTGGCACCATTGTCAAATAATTTGGTCTTGTTATTTAAAACATTTCATGAAATCTGTTTGGCAGAAGTTACAAAATTATTGGCATCAGCTCCCGATCGAACGACGTGCAACGGTCGCAATTTCGATTCCATTGGCTTGTTTGCTGGGAGCGGTGGTGACCTATACCTTACTTCGCCAACGGATGGTCGAAGCACAATTAGGTCTAGAGCATACTAATCAAGTCTTAGTTAAAAGTCAAAATGCACTGATTAGCGTTCTCAATGCCGAGACTGGAGTGCGAGGTTACTATATCAGCCGCGATCGGTTATTTCTCGAACCGTACGATTTAGCAGTACAGAACCTTCAGCCAGAACTCCAAAAGCTAGAGCGATTAGTTAGCGACAACCCCCCGCAGGAAAAACAAGCCAAAACGGTCACCCGAATCGCACAGGCAAAAATGAACCATCTCAAAAAGGTCGTCTTTAATGTTGATTCTCGTGCGGTTATCGATCTGCCAGTCGATGTCCAACGGCTGTTAATAGGTAAGCAAATTATGGATCGCTTTCGGATCGAGATCGCCCGGTTTGAAGCAGAAGAACATCGCCTGATGGTAGCCCGATCGCAAGTGCTCGCCCAGCAGCAAGATTTTAACATTAGTGCCATGTGGTATGGCATTGCTCTGAGCCTAATTGGCACGGCTGTCTCGATCCGGTTGATTCGAGAATTAGCCCAAGAATTACGCGATCGGGAAATCAGTCTCCGCGAGAGTCGCAGCCTAGTTCAGGCAATTTTCGCCAATATTGTCGATGGCGCGATCGTCATTAACTCCCACGGCAAGATTGAAACCTTCAACCCAGCCGCGACTGACATGTTTGGCTACACCGAAGCCGAAATCGTCGGCCGGGATTGGCAACGCCTGTTGAGACAAGATGACGAAGAGACTCAAAAGTTGCTCTTCTACTCGCCCTTGGCTGTCTCAACGATCGAACCGCTCGGCAAGATTTTTCAGGCAATGGGACAGCGGAAAAATGGCGAATTATTCCCGATCGAAATTTCTCTCAATCAGATCGAACTCGACGACGACCGGATTGCGATCGTCCGTGACATTACCGAGCGTCAGCAAACCGCCGCCAAACTCCAAGCCAAAGCTCTCGAAATGGTCGCTCTCAACAACTCTCTGATCGCCAGCAACCAATCCTTGAGCTATAGCAACCAAGAATTAGATCGGTTTGCATATATCACCTCCCATGACCTCAAAGCACCCTTGCGGGCGATCGCTAGCCTCGCCGAATGGATCGAAGAAGATCTGGTCGAACAGCTTTCCCCCGAAACCCGATCGCACATGCAATTGCTCCGCCGTCGCGTTTACCGAATGCAAGCTCTCCTCAATAGCCTGCTCGAATATTCTCGCGTCGGGCGCACTCACTTTCCCATTGTTACCGTCGATGTCAAGAAATTGTTACAAAAAGTTATCGAAAATCTCGCGCCACCACCCACGTTTGCGATCGAGATCGTCTCGCCGATGCCCACAATCCAGACGCGGCAGCAACCACTCGAACAAGTCTTCACGCACCTAATCGACAACGCCATCCGCCACCACCCCACTAAAATGGGTATAATTGAGGTATCAGTAATCGATCTGGGCGATCGATATGAGTTTGCGATCTCCGATGATGGCGACGGCATCGAACCTCAGTACCAAACCAGAATTTACACTATTTTTCAAACCCTCCAAGCTCGCGATCTTCAAGAAAATGTGGGAGCGGGGCTGGCGATTGTCAAGAAAATCGTTACCGCAGAAGGGGGCACAATTGAGTTACAATCATTAGCTGGCAAAGGGGCGATCTTTCGATTCACCTGGCTCAAACAGCCAGCGATCGATAAATCACAAAATAATAGCCGAGCATGACGATCGAACACCTAATGTTAAATATTTTACTAGTCGAAGATGACGAAGTAGACATAATGACCGTGAAAAGGGCATTTAAAAAGGGAAATATTACTAACCCTCTCTACTTAGCTGGCAACGGCATTGAAGCTCTGGCACTACTGCGGGGCAATCCGGGCGAGCCATCGTTAATTCCCACCGAACGACGCTTGATTCTGTTAGATTTGAATATGCCCAAAATGAACGGGCTAGAATTTTTACACGAATTGCGATCGGATCGAAGCATCAGACACATTCCGGTAGTCGTGCTCACCACCTCTAACGAAGAACGCGATCGCGTCCAAGCCTACGATCTTAATGTCGCTGGTTACATTCTCAAACCCGTTACTTTCAATACCTTTGTCGAGTTAATGGTTACGCTCGATAAATATTGGACGAGCTGTGAAATGAGGTAACTTAATTATTCCCCATCGTTGGGCAATTAAATGTCAAATCGATCGCATCTTTGCAAATTACGTCGATCGACTGTCTCAATTTCATTCTCTAGTCAGATCTATTACTTCAGCATTTTAGATTAATCTCTAAATAAAGGAGATCGACCTCGATCTTCTTAGCTCCCCTTTTACCCACTGTATATATCTGGCATCGGCACCAACAAAACCGATCGATCCCGCTATCTCAGCAGGATCTATACCATCACGCCTACTCCTTACTGCTTACTTCTTACTCTCATCTTCTCCCCTAAATTAGTTACGATCGTTATATCCCTGATGAAATGGAAGAATTGCTAAGAATATTAATTGTTGATGACGATGAAATCGATCGCATGTCCGTTCGCCGCGCCCTGATTCAATCTGGAATGCCTGTCGAAATTGACGAAGCCGAGACTTGTGCCCAAGCGATCGCTTTATTGAGTAAAAATTTGTACGATTGTACCTTTTTAGACTACGGACTTCCCGACCAAAATGGGCTAATTTTAGTTAAATCTGCTTGCGAACTTTCAGTTCAACACCCCTTAGTGGTACTCACCGGACAAGGTGACGAACGAATTGCTGTCGAGCTGATGCAAGCAGGTGCTACCGACTATCTGCCCAAATCGCAGATCTCGCCAGCAACTTTAGCTCAAATTTTGCGAAATGCAATTAGAATCGATCGAGCCGAACGCGAAGCCGTCGAAACCAGCAAGCAACTCCAGTTAACCAACGCATTGCTATTGCAGCAAAACCACGATCTCGAACAACAGCGCGAGCAAATTGAAATTCAAAATCTCCAACGCGAAGATTTTATTTCTCACCTGACTCATGACTTGCGAACGCCACTAGTCGCCGCAAATATTATGTTTAAATTGTTCCAGCAAGAAGCCTTTTGTCCGCTCTCGCCACCAATGCACGAAGCTCTAGATGCGATGGAGCGCAGCAACCAAAATCTCTTACAACTAGTAAATACCATCCTCGAAGTCAATCGCTATGAATCTGGTCGTAAAGATCTGACTTTTACCAAGTGTAATATGTGGGAGATAATCCACTCCGCGATCGAAGAACTTCAACCCCTAGCCAAATATAAATCGATCTCGCTAGTGGCAACTAGCGATTTCCCAGAGCCAGAATCGCTCAAAATATTAGGCGACTGCCAAGAAATTCGCCGTGCGATCGCCAATTTAATCGGCAATGCCCTCAAATTCACCGATACTGGCACTGTCGAAGTTAAGTTAGATTTTGAACCCACAAGCCCCGAAGATACTACCGCCCTCAATGGTTGGATCTCGCTCGACGTTCGCGATACTGGGTTGGGGATGTCTTCTGAAGAGCAACAGGATATTTTCAAACGGTTCCGAACTGGCAAACACCGCCACGCCGGGAGCGGTTTGGGGCTACACCTCGTCGCCCGGATCGTCACTACCCACTCAGGCACAATCTCGGTAACTTCCAATCCTGGAGCGGGTAGTTTATTTAAAATTCGGCTTCCAGCGCATCAGGAGGATTAGGGGAGTAAGGAGTAAGGAGTACTGTGGATTTAAAATCTATCGATGCTCCCAGTCTCCCAGTCTCCCAGTCTCCCCGTCTCCCCGTCTCCCCGTCTCCCCATCGACTATCGAAAAGATTGAAGAACTCATCCAATTGGGAGATATATCACCTCAAACTCAAATGATAAGATTTGTATAGATGAGTGAGTTGAGCGTACTCAGTAGTGATACTTAAAACCCAATAACTGGGAGAGTAAGCGCAACATTTAACCATCGATCTAGTTCTTATCCACCACATTTTGAGTGACTATCATGGCAACTTCTACTCCTACTCCTACTCCTACTAAAATTATTACTACCGCCGATCGCAATGAGTGGCGTTGGGGCTTTACGCCTCAAGCAGAAATCTGGAATGGTCGTTTTGCAATGCTCGGATTTGTGGCTGCGTTATTGACTGAATACTTGTCTGGTCAAGGCGTTCTACACTTCTACAATTTGATGCAATCTGTCACCACCACCGTCGTGCGGTAGGTCGATCGAACTTGCTACATACCACCAGTTTAGTCAATCCGATCGCTAATTACCGATCGCCGCAGTTGAAATTTAGAGCAAGCATCAAGCTAAAACTTGCTCTAAATCGACCTCCACAATGGCTATCTACAGGGGGGTGAGGTTTCGCCTCATCCCCTTTTGACGTTATAGCAACACATTTTCTAGTCACAACCAGATCGGATCGCAATCTCGCGGTAACTCAGCCGGGGGAAAGAGCATCGCTCCAAATTTTTAGCTACACCCAATTAAGACCGATATCGATCCAGATGGCGCACGAGATCGACAGAGATCGTTTGCCCGTTTTAAGCCAGCTAATCCCCATTGCGAACTTACGGAGCTAGAGGTATGACCGCAACCAACATTGAAGATCCGCGCTCCACTGCCGATATTGAAATCGACAGCTTTAACATCAAGAGCATAAGCACGCTCAAATATTACCAGCTTTCTTCCGCGACCCCACCGCATAGCGGTTATCTGCGCCGGACGCAAGCGCGAATGCTGCAATTACGGCGACATCACAAAATCAGCCAAGAATATATCTTACCGATTCCCTATCTGTGCCAGGTTTACCATTTGCTCGATCTCAAACATCTAGAGCTAGTGCATAATGTCAGCCTCAAGGGTTTAAAAGTCGGTACCGTCAGTCAATTTGAAGAAACTAGTAGCGGCGGTAGCGTCAAATTTAAAACTACACTCGCTCCCGCACGGAATTTGCTCAAATTGTGGAGACAGCCAGTAGTCGAAGCCGAGTTGACGCTGCATACTCCCTACACGATCGAATTAAACATTCCCGTCTACCAAGACCGGAACATCACTATAATTTTTAATATGTTGCCACTAGGCGATAATATTCATAAATTATTTATCGATATCTATACCGATTTAGCATTTCCCAAGCCGATCTTACAAGTTATCTTCCATTGCGCTGCCTGTTTGACACTCTTTGAAGATTTACCCTATCTCCGTAGGCTTGCCAAGGGAAATTTACAGCGGAAGATTAAATCTCGAAAGGTTGCCAACTGCGATACGATGAAACTCTTTAAGCGATTTGTCGATTTGTATGGTTCGAGTTTCGAGCAACCCGATTCCATCGGAGCCGTCGAACTCCGTCCCCGATCGCTCCCCAATCTGGTAAGTTAAGTTGTAACCGCTCGATCGCGAATAAATATCGAGCGTTGCTAGCATTCTTTAAAACGAACAGATCGTCGTTTGTATTGATATTTCCCCCATTTCCTACCTTTGCCAGAAGTCTACTATGTTCGCGCCTGCTATTTTAGAAATTCTGTCATCGCTATACACAGTGACTTTTACGATCTGTATGTCGCTTGGGCTTGTCTATTTTAGCTGGTCTAGCTGGAACACCCTGCAAAAAGATTGGCTCCAGCTCAAAAGATTGCATCAAATCCCCTGCGATCGCTGTATCTTTTTTACAGGCGAATATCAGCTCAAATGTACCGTTCATCCCTACAAAGCATTCCACGAAGACGCGATCGACTGTAGAGATTACCACCGTGTTGAATAGGCTTTAGGCTTTAGGTTTTAGATTATAGGCTTTAGGAAATTTTACTCCTTACTCCCCCCTCTCTACCCATTGACATCGATCGAAAGTTGAGAGTTCAGCCACTGGGTAGAAAGTAGAATCTGGCTGTAACTGCTAGTATTTAAGAATATCGTTCGGCTAGATAGTTGTTAAGTCCATCTCTATCTCGGTTTTAACTTGTAAAACCAGATCGATCGTCGGTGTGACGCGAACTTATCCAGCCTAGCGATCGACAGTCGTTCGTCTTTAAGGAGAAACTAAATTGACTCATTACTCATTTGAGTTCTATGGATTCACCTTTTTTGGGATCATTTTGGCTCGATATCTAATTTTTGCGGGGGGAACGCAGTTATTTTTAGATCGAGTTGTGGGTAGGAAAAGTGGTAACTCTGTGGCGACTGTCAATAGGTTTGGACTGACATTGGCAACGATGGCAGATATCAAACTTTCGATCCTTTCATCGGTGGTGTTTGCGCTCAGTGCAGCAGCAATCGCCATTGCCTACCAATCGGGCATTACGCGTGTATACACCGATATCCACCAATATCCATTGTGGTATCTAGTATTTAGCTATATTATCGCGATCGTCTTACAAGATACCTACTTTTATTTCATGCACCGACTGTTTCACCATCGGATTTTCTTCCGGTGGTGGCATCAGGGGCACCATCGATCGCATCCTCCCACACCGTGGACATCTTTTGCCTTCGATCCGCCAGAAGCGATCGCCCATGCCTTATTTTTAGTGGGAATTGCCTTGGTACTCCCACTGCATCCGATCGCGATAATTGCCATACTCTGCACGATGACAGTGTGGGCAATTGTCAATCATTTAGATCCAGACACTTTGCCGATCGACTTTCCGCATCATTGGTGCGGTCGCTGGTTTACAGGCTCCGCTCACCATGCGGTTCACCATCGCCAATATGGTTTACATTTCGGGCTGTACTTTACCTTTTGGGATCGACAGCTCGGCACCCAATCACCCAAATATACACAGGAGTTTACTGATGTTACTCACTGAACTAAATGTTGACGATCTCAATACCCTCACGCACTTTCGAGTCGAGCGATTTTTGCATTTGTTCGCGACTAGTTTGCCAAGTTGTCTGATTCAACTTGACGGTCATCAGACATTGACAATCCATTGTCCTAGTACTGAAATTGTAGACGATCTGCTCGACGATCTGGAAGAATTATGCGATCGAGCGTGGTTGATTTTAGGTGTAAATGCGCTCTGCCTATATTTTGGCGAAGAAGAAGTTTTACAGACGAACACTTATTATCGCTAGCTAATTTGCGCTATTTCCTAGCTAAATACAACGTCATAACTGGCTCAAAATGTCGCTCTCTCTATCGATAGACGGACGCGATCGACAACTATTTTCAATTACTTATCTCGATCGACAGAGCAATAAATAAATAATTCAATAGATGCGTTGAATTGTTAAAATCGTTACTATTTAGTTATTGGAATGATTCACAAAGCATAGATTTTAAAATCCTACAAACAGCGAACCAAAATTAAGATGAAAACCGAAAATAATCCTACCAACCCGCCACAAAATGAGCCAGTAGAAATAGTCTTACCCGCAGACCAAGAAGGTACCGAACTATACGACAAGCCTACTCCAGATAGCTACGATCCACATATCATTCCGGCTGAAACCGCAGCTAGAAAAGAGCGAGAAGGTGAAAATTTCAAACGGTTGCCCAAGCATCCGCCCGGATCGGAAAGTCTCGATACCACTGGCGGTTTCACAGTTGATAAAGAAGGATTAGTAGACAATTTTGGCATCGAACCCGAAATCTACTACGAAACCCCTGGTGATGCGTCGCCAGAAAGTAATAAGTAACTAACAATCGAGCGGGTTCAGTTAGCTGGCAACATCTACTCATAACTAACAATTTCCAGGAGCAAAGTTAATGTTAAACAAACGTGGCATCGGGATTTTTTCAACTTACAAAGAAGCCGAAAACGCTCTAATTCACTTAGAAAGTACGGGTTTTACAATGGATCGCGTCTCAGTCATCGGTCGCGATATGGATCGCCAAGTCGAAGTTACTGGAGCAAACACTAGTGCTACGTTAACCGATCTCGGCGATGATGAAGATCGCAAACGTAAAGCAGCCGAAACTGCCAAAAATGGCGCGATCGCAGGTACCACTTTTGGTGGAGTGACAGGTTTATTAGTCGGCTTGGGCGCGTTAGCAATTCCGGGGATCGGCCCAGTAATGCTCGCAGGTGCCGCCGCAACCGCATTGGCTACAACTGCTACAGGTAGTGCGCTCGGAGCTGCTGCTGGCAGTCTAGCAGGTGGTTTAGTCGGTCTGAATATCCCCCAAGAGCGTGCGGATATTTATAGCGATCGAGTCGGACAGGGTAATTATCTGGTCATGGTCGAAGGTTCGGACGCAGAAATCGATCGGGCTACATCAATTTTTACCAGTCGCGGCATTCATGAGTGGTCTGTTTACGATTTACCCACCGATACCGCTCGGATCGCCACTCCAGTGACCACTCAATATCTAGAACACTAACAGTCTCGACTCCCAACATTAAACTCAGTGAGGGTAACATGAATCAGAATACTAAACCCAGCTTTATCCAGCCGTTAGTGCTGAGCATATTGCTAGCAACGACAATCTCTGCGTGTAGCACCGCCAAAACTTCATCGAATGCGCCCAATGCCAACGAGGGCAACGGACAAACTACCAGTACTGAAGATACGAATAACAGCAAAGATGATGCTCAAAATCCGATCCGCAAAAAGCAGATCGAGTCAGATATCCGAGCGCGCGAACAACGCAATAATATCGGCGGCAATCCTCAAGTACGCAGTGAAGAAGATTTAGAAAGTGAGGTACGTGGGAAGTTAGAGGCAAATATTCCTAATAGTAAGCTCAGTGTCGATGCCAAAAATGCCGATGTGACGGTATCCGGTTCGGTGGCTAACCAAGCCCAATTAGACAAAATTAAACCATTGGCACTGCAAATTAAGGGTGTCAAAAATGTCTTAGTTAAAGCGGCTGTCAAGCCCTAAGCCATCTGGTTGTCATTTACGATCGCACTAGCAGGAGCCATTAATATGGATATGCAAGCACTACAACTCAGTTTAGAACAAGAGTTTGCTTTAGCTAAATACGAGCAACAAGTCCAATCACTCAGCCAAGACAATGCCAGGGAATTCTTAATTGAAGCCTTTCGCCAACTGATGGTCAAAGATAACGTGATTCGATCGCTAGTCAAAACTAGCGGCTTTAAGTAAACCATTCAAAACCAGCACGATCGCCTTGTCGATCGCAATCGGGGCGATCGATCGTCCCAATTTTTGTGCCTATTTGGGTTAGTTTAATACCAGTTTCGCTGGAGATACATAGCACAGATTTCGATGGTGTTGGACGATCTCAATCGTCTAGAATATTTCTCAATCGAGTCAAATTAACTAAATAAATATTAGTAGCAAAATTAGCTATTTATCTGTCTATTGACGCTAACTCAAAATCTAGAGTTCATCCAATTGAGAGAAAGGATTTTAGCTACCCGACTGGTAAATTGAGAGTAGTAAAACACTTGGAGATATTTAGTTATGAACATTATTGCATGGGTGGTTTTAGGATTGCTAGCTGGGGCGATCGCTAAAGCAATCGTCCCTGGCGACCAAGGCGGTAGTTGGATTTCGACATTAGTCTTGGGTGTAGTTGGTGCTTTTGTCGGGGGTAGTCTACACACTTTCATCCAGACGGGAACCTTGCAATTAGCCGCCCCCGGTCTGAGTATTCCTGGCGTATTTATCGCCGTCTTAGGTGCGATTATTGCGATCTATCTCTATGGCTTAGTCGCTCAGAGAAATATCTAGGATCGATCGGCCATTACCATCACTTTTACATAACTTATTGCAGAGGAATTAGAGATGAACTATATCAAGACATTGTTTGCAAATATTCGTCCAGTCCAAATGTTAATTTCTGTCTTCTTGTCGGCAGTATTAGTGTTTGCCAGTAGCTTTCCCGCACTTGCAGGTAAAAGCGATCCGACCAAAGGCGTAGAGCAACTCAACCAGATCGAAGAAAAGTCCAAAGAGGCACTCGATAACCCCGCAATGGATATCGAATCGATCGAAGCCCGCTCTAAAGGCGCGCTCAATGAAGTCCAACCTGGTGCTGCCGATCGTGACAAAATGTACCGCTCTAACGATCGCAAATTACCAGTGGTCAAACAAGCCGAAAAAGCGATCGACAAACTGAAAAACAGCTAGGGCTGGTGATAACAGCCTGCGTCGCATCTACCCTCAATCCATCCACACTAAACTTTTTGGAGATAATTGTCATGGCATACGTAGATAGACCCAATGATTACATCAGCGAACGGGCGGTTCCCGTCGTTGCAGCCAATTATCACGACCAAGTGCGGTGGGGGCCGATTATTGCAGGCTTGGTAGTTGCCTTGAGCACGCAACTCGTATTGAGTGCCTTGGGCGTAGCGGTTGGTGCTGGAGCTATCGGCGACTCTGGTGCGCCACGCACCGATGCTGGTAGTGTCAGCGTCAATGTCGGCATCTGGTCGATTATTAGTTTGTTACTTTCCCTTTTCGTCGGCGGTTGGATGGCGGCTCGGACTGCGGGACGGATGAATCGCAACACCGCACTGTTAAATGGGGCGATTTTATGGGCATCGACATTAGCCCTGAGTGCGTGGTTGCTTTCTAGCGGTGTCTCTGGAGCCTTTGGCGTAGCTGCTTCTAATGCTGGTAGCGTCGTCGATCGAGTCCAACAAACCAACCCCAATGTCACCACGGCACCCGGACAAGTTGCGGCTAACGCACCTAAAATTACCGCCCAACAAACTCGTGACATTGCTGGTAATACATCTAAGGTGAGCTGGTCGTTTGTATTTGGCTCGTTACTCGGATTAATCGCGTCCTTATTCGGCTCGGCAGTAGGCGTTCGTCAACCGAGAATTACGACAATCGATCGCGAGTAATTGGGGCGGTTTGAGTCAGGGACATCGGCCAACCGATCCATATTGCATTACAGAGGAATCGCACACATGCTTTTAACTTTTAGTCTACTTCCCATGCTGCAAGCACAATCCACGCGCATCAAAGCTAAGTTAGCCGATCTCGATCGGACATTAGCATCACGCTACGGCGATCGCTACTTCCAAGTCAAGCAGCAACTCGACGGTACGAAAGTCTCGTACGAGCAAACCAGAGCTGAAGCCGAGCGCACTGGTACTATTCCGCTAGAGCAAAAGCAGGAATCTGCCAGCCGCGAAGTTGCTAAAGCTGGTTCGTCAGCCGCTCGAACTGAAGCCATGCTCAAGCAACGCCTGAAAGACTTTTGGTTGAGTGTCAAAAACAAAAACCTCTAATTTCTGGAGGATAGGGTGCGGAGATCTGAATCACCCAACCTCCTTGAAAAGGGGGCTAAGATCCAGTCATAGTCCCCCTTTTTAAGGGGGATTCCCACCAACTTCGCATGTTTCTAGAAATGTGTATACATGGCAGCTTTATGAGGGGGGTAGATCGACCTCAATCGCAATCGAGCCGAAATCTCTAATTCAATGTGGTCGATCGCAAATTGGTATTTACTAACTCAATCGATTTAAAAAAAATGAAACTACTACCTTTAATTCTCGGCATTTTCATTCCGCCCATTGGAGTTTTCATGACTTATGGCATTGGGCCGACACTATTTATCAATATTGGATTAACCTTACTCGGTTGGATTCCGGGTAGCATTCATGCAGTTTGGGCAATCGTCAAGCAAAACGAAAACTACAACGATTCGACTTATTAGCCGTACCAATTTGTTGCAAATTTAAAAAATATGACTAACAATACTAACCACTATCTCATCGGATTTGGAATGACCACGCTGGCAACAGCACTAGGTTTATTAATTATCGATCTAGTCGTACCGGGTGTAAACATTGCCAATTTCCCCGCAGCACTCATCGCTGCTGTCGCGATCGGGGGCATTAATTCAACAATTCGTCCAGTACTATCGCTGCTGTCGCTCCCGATTAATTTACTGAGCTTGGGATTATTCTCGCTATTCGTCAATGGTTTCTGCCTCTGGTTGGCAGCACTATTAGTACCAGGATTTACCATCAGCGGGATCTTCGGTTTTATCTTGAGTCCTGTGGCTCTGTCGTTTGCCAGCACTTTTCTCAACAACTATTTTGCTGAAAAGCAACTCGTCGGTAGCTCGCCTGCGCCGTCGATCGCTAGTAACGACTAGTTTGCTTTAGCTGTCAAATCGACAGCTATTTTTCCAGAATACATTCAACTTATTTTATCGCTAGATCCCCTGCGAAAAACTTTCTGGGTGGATTTTTGGGTCGCTTTACTTAGCTGTAATGCTAAGTAAAGCGAGAAATCATCAATTATGGGTAGCCTACAATGTTAACAACTTTGGGATTGCAATTAGCACAGATTAAAATCGAACCGGGGGCGTTCGTATTAGAAAACTTTTCTAGCCCCCAATTAATTGTCGGCTTGTTATCGGGCATCGCGATGGCATTTGCCTTTCAATTATTATTAACTAACTTATCGATCGCGGCGATCGCTTCTCCTAGCGATTTGACCGATGTCGATACCGATTCTGAAGATAGTTTGCTTTCGACTATTCGCGGGATCGAAACCAAAATTGGACTTGGTGTGTTGGTGACAGTGACGATCGCTTTATTTGCGGCGTGCTATTTGGCAGTTAAACTCACGCTCGTAAATAGTACCTTTGTCGGCGCGATCGTCGGCGTAACGATTTGGTCGGTTTATTTCACGGTCGTGATGTGGCTCGGATCGCGGGCTGTCGGCTCTCTCATTGGCTCGATCGTCAGTACGGCTACATCTGGCATTCAGGGAATTTTGGGCACTGCCACGACGGCGGTAGGTGCCAATGTGGCGAAGGGTCAAGCGATCTCCACGGCGGAAGAGATTACTGCTGTCGTGCGCCGCGAACTCACTGCGGGAATCGACTCTAGCAGCATCCAGAAAACGCTGCAAAGTTCGTTGAGCGGTCTTAAATTACCCGATCTAGATGTAGATAAAATCGGCTCACAATTTGAAAAGCTCCTCAAAGAGTCGGATCTCAAAGATCTTGCCAATAGCGATTTACTTGGTAATATAGATCGCCAAACCTTTATCAATTTAGTCAGCAGTCGGACGGATTT
The DNA here is from genome assembly GCF_031422475.1 of Chamaesiphon sp. VAR_48_metabat_403. NCBI lineage: Bacteria > Bacillati > Cyanobacteriota > Cyanophyceae > Gomontiellales > Chamaesiphonaceae > Chamaesiphon > Chamaesiphon sp. VAR_48_metabat_403. The sequence goes on along the minus strand of NZ_JANPLS010000109.1, from coordinate 11,098 downwards.
CTCTAAAAAAGACATCAGCCAAGTTGCCGACAAACTCGAAAGTACCTGGAAACAACTCACCAGTGCCGATGGACAAAAAGATGTTCAAAGTCAAGTCCGCGCATTACTCACATCGGCAACACCAGCCGATCTCAACACCGACGAATTAGCAACTAAACTCCAGCAAATCGTTAAAGGTACCAATCTTAGCGATGGCAATGGTGGCAACTTAGCTAGTCAAGCTCTGCAACTAGGTTTGAGTGCGCTGTTGGGTAAAGTGGTGCAAAATACTGACTTCTCGGATCTAGATGTCGAAAAGGTTGCCAGTCAGGTAAATAAACTTAAAGCCTCCGTACTCGGTGGCGATAGTGCTAAATCGGGATCGAGCGCACAGCCGCATGATGGTACCCCCGCATTTAGTCCGATTCGCGCCGACTTAGAAAACTACCTGCTGTTTTCACCCGCTTGGAAACTCAGCCAAGCCAATGCTAAAGAAGAATTTAAACAAGTAATTTACGATCCGCAAGCAGATCCCGCCGCAATTCAACAAGAATTAGAGCCGATCGATCGCGATTATTTCGTCCAAACACTCTCGTTGCGAGACGATATTCAACCCGATAGTATCGAGAATTTAGCTAGCTTTTTAGATGCAGCTCGATCGGAAGTACTAGACTCCACCCGCGTCCCTAATAACGCGCTCCAATTGCCAGATCTTCAAGCCCAAGCTCAAGAGCTACGCGGTAAAGTTGAAGCTTATCTGCGCGATACCAACAAAGAAGAACTCAACCCCGATGGGATTGGGCGCGATCTGCAAGTGTTATTTGAAGATCCCAAAGCTGGAATCGATGCCCTCAAAGATCGCCTTTCGCAATTCGTTGGCGAAGCCTCTCCAACGGAGTATCGCGACACCTTGGTACAGCTCCTGAGCCAGCGTCAAGATCTCGATGAAGGGCAGATAAACCAAATTATCGACAAAATCGAATCGGTCAGAACTAATGTCTTAGCAGCCCCCGCACAAGTCACAGAGCAAGCCAAAGCTCAGTACGAAAAAACCACTGCGGCGATCGACAAATATCTCCGAGACACCAACCTCGCCGAACTCGATCCCGACGGCATTAAGCGCGATCTTCAAACCCTGCTCGACGACCCCAAAGCCGGAGCTGGCGCACTCCGCGAACGTCTGGCGCAAGTCGATCGCGAGACGTTGGTAAAACTCCTCACCCAACAAGGCAACCTCACCGAAGAACAGGTAAATAATACAGTCGATCGATTGCAGTCAGCAATTACCTCAATTGTCAAAGCACCGCGTCGCCTCGCCAATCGCGCCCAAAAGCAAGTCGTAGATTTTGAAGCCAATCTCGAAAACTATCTGCGAAATACCAATAAGGACGAACTCAATCCCGATGGTATTAAACGCGACTTACAACTGTTGCTTAAAGATCCTAACGCTGGATTTAGCAGCTTGGGCGATCGCGTCAGTCATTTCGATCGATCTACCTTTGTATCGCTGCTCTCGCAACGCGAAGATATCAGCGAGCAAGAAGCCAACGAAATTGCCGATCGGGTAGAATCGACTTATAAATCGCTCACCGAGCAACTTCAGAAAATTCAACAAACCTTGCAATCGTCACTCGATAGCCTGTTTGGTAAAGTTCGCGACTACCTCAACGCCCTAGAACGTCCCGAACTCAACTACGAAGGCATTCAAGCCGACTTTAGCAAGCTGTTTGACGATCCGCAAGCCGGACTCGAAGCCCTCGGAGATCGCGTTAGTAACTTCGATCGCGACACCTTAGTCGCCGTCATCAGTTCCCGCGAGGATATCTCCGAAGCCGATGCCAATCGGATTATCGACAAGATCGAAGCCACTCGCGATAGCGTGCTATCCCGCGCCAACCAGGTGCAAGCTGAAGTCAAAAAACGTTACAAAGCAGTCCAAAAACAAGCTCGCCAACAAGCGATCGAAACCCAAAAAGTCGCAGCAGGCGCAGCTTGGTGGCTGTTTGGTACAGCCATAAGTTCTTTAGCTGCTTCCGCAGCAGCAGGTATTATCGCTGTTAAAGGATTTGGCGTACTTTAAGATTATCGCTCGATCGAGTTAATTAATGCTCAATAACGTCCTCCATCTTAGCGATGGAGGACTTAATTTCAGAATAAATCGGATGGGATGCGATCGATCGATGCCCGATCTAGCCGAGTTGCCGCTGGGACAAACATTTTCGCTGGATGCGCATACCCAAACGACAACGGTGCAAGCAATCGCCGCCACAGGAGATCGTTATCTGATTTTCGATCGTTAAACTAGTTTGAGATCGGGATAATGAGCGAGAATATCATCGGTAGTAAGCGCGTCACCATTGGCTTGAGGAGTCCAAATAGCTTCGATCGCGACTAGGGCACTAGCATCGACACTACCCAACGTTTGGAGAGCTTGACGCAGATCGCTTTCACCGTTGATTTTGGGCAATTCGAGCGAGCGAGTCGCCGCAACTAATAGGGTGACGATAATATATTCTGCCCGTTCTTGTTCTGGTGCGACTGTTGCCAATTCACCAGTAGAATTGAGGACAGGATTAGCTTCAGCCTGACGGAGTTGGTTGTTGACCTTACTTAAAGTTTCGGTCGTAAATTTACCGCGCTCGTTGAGAGATAATTGATTGAATACTGCTTCCGCTCGATCGAGTTTGGCTTGTTGAGTGCTAGTTTTACCATACGTCCAGTATTCGGGGTGACGTAGTAGCTCTAAACTGGTTTCTTGAAGCAGGTGCATTCGACCGCTGGGGGTATCGGTATTGACAGTTTCTGCCAGTTGGTCTAGTTTAGACTGGACGCTACGGGCATCGGCTAACAAACCAACTTGAATTTGGGCGATCGATACCTGGGGATTATAAACATCACCTTCAAAGCTATCGCCACCAGTTACCCGGCGGAAAGTTTGGAGTAAAAAGCCACCGACTGCCAGCATAATTAGCAGCGAAAAGAGTCCGCCACCACCACCGCCAAACGGTAAGAACCAAAAGAGAGGGGACAATCCACCACCAGGATAATAACCGCCGCCACGACCATAACCGCCGCCACTAGGTGTACTGTACCCCCGGCTGGGCGCACGGAACGAACCACCACCAATCCGTCCCCCGCTACGTGCGGCAAGGGCATCTCCAGTCTGAGCGAAGATGAGAGTTAGGACTAGTCCGACTGCTACAAAGGACTTAACCATCGGTTTCAGAAAAGCGCGCAGTTTGTCAATCATAACTACCTGTAATAAAAGCTTATTTATTCTTCTAATGTAACGACTTTGACCATAGCTCGTCGTCAGTTATCGAATATCTACAACTCTAACGCAGGTGACTGAGGGTAATAAATGTTGCTGGGTGTAGAGATAACCTCACATCTTGAGATCGTCGTTAGAATAACACGCAAGCTTCGAGACAAATTTACTAGTGGATAGTAAATTTTGAGATCTCTAACCCGAATTCAGGCTGCCATCCGCGCTGCCAGACACACAAAAAGTGAGGAGCGATCCTCACTTGCATATTTATGGTTCCCGATGTGAAAACTTAAAATTAAGTCATCACCGCATCTTCTGGGTGTAACAGCGTCGATAATTGCTTGACACCGCGTTGGAGATGGCGAGTGACAGTCATTGGACTGACACCGATTCTTTTCGCTGCTTCCTTGCGGGGTAATCCCTTAATATAGACAAATTCGATCGCTTGTTTGGTTTTCGATTCGAGTTCGCTAATCGCTCCTTCTAACTGTTGGCGTTCTTCTTCTAAATATTGACGCTGTTGTTCGCGGGTATCTGGCAAACTATCCCCCAGAGTAACCGGACAATCGAGCATTTGTCCCACAGTTGCATCCAAACTTAGTGCCTGACGATTGTGTTCTGCCGCTTGAGTCTCGCGCCATTCGTTCACCGAGACATTCAATACCGCTGCAATTTCTTCATCCCGAACTTTTCTACCCAATTTAGCTGTAAGTTGTTGGCGAACTTTTTCACCTTCTTTTTGGAGTTCTTGCCAGCGACGAGGAATCTTTAGCACGCTGCTCTTATCGCGGAGGAAGTGCAGGACTTCGCCTCTAATGTAGGGAACTGCAAAAGAGCTAAATGCACAGCCTTGGTGAGGATTAAAGCGTTCGATGGCGCGAATCAATCCTAAGTAACCGATCTGCTCTAAATCTTGATAAGGTTCCGCACATTGACGACCGATCCGGTGCGCGATTTGTCTGACTAAACCAGCATTGAGTAAAACTAGTTGATTGCGAACTTTGATGCTTGGCTGTTGATAGTAGTTCATCAACAAAGAAATCGATTCAGAATGAGCGGACACCTGAGTAGCCATCGTTTGAGCAACCTTTTGTAAAGATAGATGCTGTGGGATTGATGCTATTTGCAAAGAAATGGGCATAATCACAACAGGGAGTTCGGACAGCGGAGACTGGAACGGGAGCGGAACGACTTGCGGTTTAAAAAGCCCGTGTTTTGTTTTCTCCACTGCTACATTGTTCTCCACACTGCCTAGTTCTCAACAGCGTCGATCCACGGAAATCTATTAATATTTACTTTTGTTAAGTAAGTGGATTCACGTACAGATAGGCACTACGTTATATGCTTTGTAGCGATCGCAGGAGATTGGGATGGTAAAAATAGATCGAGAATCCGTGCCCAAATCTGCAACAATTAGTGCGATCGCATCCCTTGACGAGGTTTCAAACTCAGTCGATCGCCACTTAATTTACTCAAGCACGAGGTAAAAATTTCGGGTAGACTAGTGATCTGTTACCCTTACATCCTCCGATCGTCTTGAGGATCTAAATTTTATGGTTAAAAAACCCGAACCCTCACAAACCGAGCCAGCACAGATCGAATCTGCATCTGGTTTTAATCCAGTGCAGCTCATCCAAGATAGTAAAGCCGAACTGACTAAAGTAATTTGGCCCAGTCGCCAACAACTGATTAGTGAATCCCTGGCGGTAATTGCGATGGTGACGCTATCAGCGACAACGATTTATCTGGTCAATAATCTGTTTAGCTGGGCTGCTGGTAAGGTGTTTGTATGAGTTCGATTGCAGATGAATTAGACGATGACGATCTTCAAGAACGAGATCGGGATAATAAAGCTAAAGAACCAGCGCGTTGGTATGCGGTTCAGGTGGCATCCGGCTGTGAGAACCGAGTCAAAATTGACTTAACACAACGGATTCACTCGTTTGCCATGAGCGATCGCATTTACCAAATCGAGATTCCTCAAACTCCCACCATCAGACTTAAAAAAGATGGTACTAAAACACCCGCCGAAGAAAAAGTTTTCCCTGGCTATGTCTTGGTGAGCATGTCGATGGACGATGATGCATGGCAGGTAGTTAAAAATACCCCCAACGTCATCAACTTTGTCGGCTCGGAGCAAAAACGCGGCTACGGACGCGGACGCGGACATGTCAAACCATTACCGCTTTCTCGCGGCGAAGCAGACCGGATCTTTAAACAAGCTCTCGAACAAGAGCCAGTAGTGAAGACAGATCTGACCGAAGGCGATAAAATAATGGTTACGGCTGGTCCTTTTAAAGACTTTGCAGGTGAGGTTGTTGAAGTAAGCCCCGAACGGAGTAAACTAAAAGCCTTGCTCTCTATCTTCGGAAGAGACACCCCCGTAGAACTCGAATTCAACCAAGTCCAAAGACAGGGCTAATACACACATCTAATGGCAAAGAAAGTAGTCGCAATTGTTAAGCTAGCCCTCAACGCTGGTAAAGCTAACCCCGCACCGCCAGTCGGCCCAGCATTGGGTCAACATGGTGTGAACATTATGGCATTCTGTAAAGAATATAATGCCAAAACTGCCGAGCAAACTGGTACGGTCATTCCCGTCGAGATTTCGATTTTTGAAGATCGGAGTTTTACCTTCGTCCTCAAAACACCACCAGCTTCGGTATTAATTAAAAAAGCCGCCAAAATCGAAACTGGTTCCAACGAACCCAATAAGAAAAAAGTCGGTCAAATTACCTCCGCTCAACTGCAAGAAATCGCGCAAATTAAATTGCCCGATCTCAATGCCAATGACATCGACGCAGCCATGAAAATCGTTGCTGGTACCGCCCGCAACATGGGTGTTGCCATCGTTGACTAGTATTTTATCCACCATATTTGGGGGAGAGGCAAGCCCTCGTCAGTTACCCCAGGAGCAACAATGACTAAAAAGTATTCGCGTCGATATCAAGAGTTAGCCAAAAAAATCGAGACTCGTGCTTACGACCCCCTCGAAGCAATGGCACTAATCAAAGAAACAGCAACCGCTAAATTTGCTGAATCTGCCGAAGTTCACGTCCGGTTAGGTATCGATCCTAAATATACCGACCAACAATTACGGACGACAGTAGCATTACCTAAAGGTACCGGACAAACCATCCGCGTCGCGGTAATCGCTCGTGGTGAAAAAGTAGCTGAAGCAACCGCCGCTGGTGCAGATCTAGCAGGTTCCGAAGAATTAATCGCCGAAATTCAAGGCGGGATGATGGATTTCGATCTATTAATCGCCACTCCCGATATGATGCCTCAAATTGCCCGACTAGGACGAGTCCTCGGCCCACGCGGTTTGATGCCTTCGCCTAAAGCGGGTACCGTAGCTACCGATCTCGGTGCGGCGATCGCGGAATTTAAAGCAGGTAAACTAGAGTATCGTGCCGATAAATCTGGGATCGTGCATATTCTCTTCGGTAAGGCGGCATTCGCCCCTGAAGACCTCTTAGCTAACCTCAAAGCATTCCAAGAAAGTATCGATCGCAACCGTCCTTCTGGGGCTAAGGGTCGCTTCTGGCGCAGTATGTATGTCTCCGCAACGATGGGGCCTTCGATCGAAATCGACATCAGTAGTCTCCGTGACATGAAAACTGAATAATTAGTAAATAGTTTAATTATTTACACGCGAAAAGGATGGTAGGGGCAATTCATGAATTGCCCTACCATCCTTTTTGATGAGATGCGATCGAATCGATCGGGTTAACCAGTGGGGTTGTTATCGTTTAATCTAGTGATGTATGACAAAATCAGGTCAATTTTTCCTGTTAACTCAGCTTCCAATCGATCTAGTCTGGTATTCATTGCCACGGAGTCAGACCTGATTTCGCTCTCAAGCCTGTCGAATCTTTGATTGACGATATCTTCGAGTGCGTCGATCTCATCATATACCCTATCAAAGGACTCATTTAAGCTCCGAGCTGGCATCTGACTTGTCTCTAGCCGTTCTACCCTCCAGCTCAAATCCCTAAAGCGACGGTTGATTTCTCTTTGAGAGTCGTTTGGTTCATTAGCTTGTGTCATATCATTGGGGATAAGTTTGAGGTTTTGGGGTATTTTTATTTTAGGCGATCGCCATCTCAAGCGCGAACAGAGATCGATAAAATCGGGGCTAACAGCCATTCACCCGCACTTCATCGGCAAAACTCGCCGTCTGTGTAAATTCAAACGGCCCCGCGATCGATCCCCAGACATGTTCGTCAGTGGCAACATCGCGACCGCGATCGAGGCTAATTAGCTGCTGAGGGCTAATTTCAAAGCTATTGTCTAAATATGTCTCTTTACCGTTTCGCGTTATCTTACAGCCCCTTCCAGGCTCCACATAGCCCTTAAAAGTACTCCCAGTCCACTCGGTAATCATCGTACAACCGGGCATTTTAATAATTTTATCGCGGGTGAGTCGATCGAACATTTCTGGCTTTCGTGCGGCTCCATGAAAATCGGCTTCAGGTTCGATCGTATAATGCTCGATTTCGATGCGATTATTCACAATCACAAAATTCAGCACCCTCAACCGATAGGGATTGTGCAGCATAAAATCATAAGCCTGTTCGAGAAACAAACTCACCCCACCAAATAACTCATAAGGTAGCGGACGCATACACACCCGAATGTGGGCAAAAAATGGTGGATTTTCATACGCTTGAGCTTGATTGCTAAAATCTCCAGCCATCCAGCGTGCCAGGGTAGGAATATCGGTAGAATGAGTCATAGTGAAGGTCGGATGTTAGTTACTGTCGATTTTACTAGAACCGTGCCTTTCTATTTTTACAATTTATGACTCAATTAGCATCGCTGCGGCTAGTTTCGCTCTTACCTAGTGCTACCGAAATTATCGATTGTTTGGGATCGATCGATCGATTAGTCGGTATTTCGCACGAATGCGACTATCCACCTGAAGTTAAAAATCGGGCAATTTGTACCTCAGCCAGACTTTCGATCCATCAATCGAGCGGTGAAATTCATCAAGAAGTAGACAAATTACTCGCCGCCGCAGCCAGCATCTACGAAATTAATCTCGATGCGCTCACACAACTGCAACCCACTCACATTATTACCCAAGACCAATGCGATGTTTGTGCGGTCAGTTTTGGTGAGGTAGAAAAAGCTGTAGCTAAATTAACCAATAGTCACCCCCAAATTATCTCACTTCAACCCGATACGATCGCCGATGTTTGGGCAGATATTCAACGGGTAGGAGAGATTTTAAATGTTGACTGGCAACCGATCGTATCGGCACTTCAAACTAGAGTAGATACCTGTCGAACTCAGTGTCAAAATTTAAGTTCTAATCCGCCTAAAGTTGCCTGCATCGAGTGGACAGATCCGCTAATGCTGGCAGGAAATTGGATTCCCGAACTGGTCGAGATGGCTGGTGGTAAACCAATTGGCGGAGTCACCGGACAACATTCGCCGCGAATTAGTTGGGATGAATTAATTGCAGCCGATCCCGATATCATTATTTTCATGCCTTGTGGTTTCGATCTCGATCGGACTTGCATCGAAGCACAGCCACTCACCCAACATCCACAGTGGAAAAATCTGCAAGCTGTTAAACAAGATCGAGTCTACATTACTGATGGTAATGCTTATTTCAATCGTCCGGGGCCGAGGCTGGTAGAATCGCTAGAAATCTTGACCGAAATTCTCAATCCTCAAGTCTGTAATTACGGTCATTATGGCAATGGCTGGACGAAATTTAGTTAAATAACCTAAGTTAATACCTATAAAACGCCTACGATTAAAATCGTGGCTAATGGTGCAAAGTCCGCCTACGCGGACTAGTTTATTAGTCCGCGTAGCGAAAAGTGCGTTCTTGGGGCTTCCCCAAGTAAAGCACCTTTTCAAGACAGGCGGACTTTGCATCACAAGCGGCGGTTTCAACCGCTGTGAATCTATGTAGCAATTTTGGTTGAAAACATTCTCTATTCCCTATCCCAACTAATGACTGATACCCCACCTGAATGGCTGCAAGGTATAAATGAATTTAATACAGGCGAATACTACGCTTGTCACGATACCCTCGAAGCCTTGTGGATGGATTCAGTCGATCCTGATAAAAAATTCTATCAAGGCGTACTGCAAATTGCTGTTGCTTGCTATCATCTCCACAATCGTAATTGGCGCGGTGCAGTGATTTTATTAGGTGAAGGCATCGGTAGGTTACCTTATTATCAGCCAGTATATGCCGGGATTGATGTTGCTGGTTTGATTCGAGATAGTAGCAATCTTTTACAAATTTTACAATCGATCGGTAGTGAAGGCATCGGCGATTTTGTCGATCGATTAGCTCAAGATTCTACATCTTTACCGTCGATCGATCTGGTTTAAAATTTGGAAGGGGGGAGCGGAGAGTGAGGATCTATTTTCTATTCGATAGAAGTTCTTCCCACCTCGCCCAGATGAGATCGGTGTAATTTTTACTGTCGATTTGATAAGCTCCGAGTGCGAAGCCATCGTTCATTTCGACTAGAGCTGTCGCACCCGACGCTAATACGCCAAAATCTAGCGCATAGCCAGCCAGCGACTCGCCTGCTTTATCTAACGCTACAATCGCTCGACGTACCTCACTAAGATCGATTGATATTTCCCGATCTCCCGCATACCAATCGACACTTCTAATTTCCGAATTGACAATATAAACTCGGTATTCGCTCGACCAATTTACCACCTCCGCGCACCACAACTCTTCTTGGCGCGACACCCCATACACCCGATACAAGTCTGACTCCGCATCGAATACGCACCCTGTAAACCGCTTACACCGCATTGCAGGTTTGGCAAAAGTCGATCGACACTCACCGTCTCGAAGCGCGAATTCCAACGCCCCCAGCGTCGATTTCCAGACGCGCCGATGCAAAAACTCACTCAACGATGCGGGATAATCATTGGGTGCTGGTGCGGGAATTGCCAACTGTTTTAAGGCTCCTAAGATACACGGCATATCGCCGACGACTAAAGATCGATCGTTTAATGGCAACTGTCTGCGCCGAATCCGCTTTTCGGTGTAATAGGTAATCGGAATACCTATTCGCTGGAGTTCTGCTACTACCAGTCTTTCTTCGGTACGAAGCTTGCCATTACCCTGCTCTTGAATGAATGCAATGGAAATCACGTTCCAATAACCTCAACGGCTCTACCGATCGACTGATAGTTGAATTATTATTAGATTAGTAAGAATTAAGCGATCGATAGTATTTTTGATAAAAATTTACAAAGCGATTGTGCCACAATAGATAAATACACCAAATAATTTTAAAATCGCAGGTAAATTACAATGGTAGTACTAGCCGATAGAATCCAAAAACGCCTGACAATGCAGGTTGAAGAGATTGCTACCGATACGACGGTAATGAGATCGCTCGACTGGGATCGGGACAGGTTCGATATCGAATTTGCGCTGGAAAATGGGACTACTTATAACTCCTTCCTGATTCGGGGCGAAAAAATCGCGCTAGTAGATACCTCTCACGCCAAATTTCGGCAGATTTACCTCGATACCCTATTGGGCATCATCGATCCGGCGGATATCGACTACTTAGTCATCAGCCACACAGAACCCGATCATAGTGGCTTAGTCAAAGACTTATTGCAACTGAATCCAAACATTACCATCGTCGCAGTGAAAGTGGCGATGCAATTTCTGGACAACTTGATCCATCAGCCGTATAGCAAAATGATGGTCAAAAGTGGCGATCGATTGGACTTAGGTAACGGGCATGAATTAGAATTTGTCGCAGCACCCAATCTGCACTGGCCAGATACGATGCTCACTTACGACCATCAGACCCAAACCCTATTTACTTGCGATGTATTTGGGATGCA
>NZ_JANPLS010000108.1:0-11230 GCF_031422475.1 Chamaesiphon sp. VAR_48_metabat_403 | reverse complement strand
TCGCAAGCAACCATCATTCTCACCACCGCTAAAATTCTCGCTCGGCAAGCAGATCTCTCTACCGAAATCGATCGATCGGCAATGGATTGGCTGGCGACAGATTCGATCGCAGATCGATACCCGATCGATCGAGAATTGCCGATTTTTCCAAACGATTTAGCCTATCTACAATATACTTCTGGCTCAACTACTCTGCCAAAAGGAGTCAAGATCGGGCATCAAAATCTTTTGCATAACTTAGCCTCGATCGAACGAGCTTATAACATTAGTGCCGACAGTAGTTGTGCTACGTGGGTGCCTCATTTTCATGATTATGGATTGGTTGGTGGATTACTCATTCCGATCTATACAGGGATTCCTGGCTATCTGATGTCACCACTAGCTTTCCTGAAACGCCCACTATCCTGGCTCAAAACTATTTCTAAATATCGAATTACTCATAGTGGCGGTCCGAATTTTAGTTACGATTTTTGTGTGCGGCAGATTGCATCGTCAGAGATCGTCGATCTCGACCTCCAGAGTTGGCAGGTAGCGCACACAGGTGCAGAACCGATCCATCATCAAACCCTATCTCGATTTGCCGCAACTTTTGGCAATTATGGTTTTGACGATCGAGCTTTTTTTCCATCTTATGGTTTGGCAGAATCTACACTCTTTGTCACTACCAAAAAAATCGGCGAACGACCGACTTCGATTGCTTTTTCCAGAGCAGAATTAGCAGCACGAGTTGTGAAAGTTCCCAATTCCGATCCGGCAATTGCAACATTACCAAATTCAGACTCGATAATTACCCTCGTCGGTTGTGGCTACCCCGATCTCGATTCAAAACTTGCGATCGTCCAGCCCAAAACGTTAGTCCAACTACCCACAGATCGAGTAGGTGAAATTTGGATATCCAGCCCTAGTATTGCTAATGGCTATTGGCATCGTGAGGCAGAAACTAACACTACTTTTAATGTTGCTTTAGCCGATCGCCAAAATGAGCTGTTTTTACGCACTGGAGATTTAGGATTTATTCATAACGGACAACTATTCGTTACTGGTCGGCTCAAAGATCTCATCATCATTCGCGGTCAAAATTATTATCCGGAGGACATTGAATGGGAGGTCGCGAATAGTCATGTAGCACTTTTTCACAATTTGAATGCAGTGGTTACTGAAGAAGTAATGGGTTTCGATCGATTAGTCATCATTGCTGAAATAGACAAATCTTTTTATGACAGCTCGGCAGAAATATTCACAGCAATTCATCGCGCGATCGCTCGTTCTCATCAAGTACCTATTGCTAAAATTTCATTAGTAAAAAGAGGAAGTATCCCCAGAACTTCTAGTGGAAAAATTCAACGCAATAAATGTAAAGAACTTGTTCTAAACAATAGTTTTCAACCGATCGACATTTGGACGGCAGACAGTCCGGGCGATCGTAAATTTAGCTTGCCTCAGGACGAAGTTGAATTTCGACTGATGACGATATGGGCAGAAGTTTTAGATCTTCCATCTATTAGTATTGAAGATAATTTCTTTGAATTGGGTGGAGATTCGCTCAAGGCTGCAAGCGTAATTGCTATGGTAGAAACATTCAGTCCTCAGTTAGATTTATCTGCAATAGTCGAGAATCCAACAATCGAACGATTTGCGAGTTATTTATATAGTCAAGTTGCCTGTTTGCAAGAGCAGCGGCAGCTTATTTGCCTCAAAGCTACTGGTAGTAAAAGACCTTTTTATTACATACACCCTCACAGTGGTAGTGTCATTTTTGCAGGCAAATTAGCAGCTTATTTTGACTCAGATCGTCCGATGTTTGCGATTCAGGCAGTAGGATTAGACGGCAGGCAAGAGCCTTACAATCGGATTGAGGATATGGCCACACACTATCTCCAAGAAATCCGCACCTTCCAGCCTAATGGCCCATACTTACTCGGCGGGAGATGTATCGGCGGTACAATTGCTTTTGAAATAGCACAACAATTGACGACCCAAGGTGAACGGGTATTACTGGTAGTAAATGTAGAAGGGCCGCGTACTCGAATGCTCGATCCGATCGCCGAGCAACGTCTTAATAACGACATGAAAAAGATGCACGATCTCAATGCCGATCGATCTAGCAATTTCTTGAAGGTAATGAATGCGATCGACGAGGCGGTACGTTTCTATAAACCCCAAGTTTATCACGGTCGAATTGCTTACTTTTCGACAGCAGAAATGATGTATGATGCCAGCGATGGATTTGGCTGGGCTTCGCTAACTGTTGGTGGCTTAGACATTTACAAAATTCCTGGAACTCACCTAAATTTAGATGTAGATCCACAGGTGCAAATACTTGCCAAAATCTTGGGAGATTGCCTAGATAAAGCAGAACAAAATCCTGAATAAATGCGCGATCGACTTAGTTTCTATTAGGCTAGTATAACCAAATCTAAGTACGCTCGGTTAAGATCGCTCTGCCCAGATTTTAGTCGGCTCGACCGTCATTAAGTGAAAGCTTATCTAGTCTTATCTCGTCTGGCTTATCACCAGTCCTCCGCCGATACTAGAGATATAGATCGTCGATTGTCAAAATCGCAACTCTTTTAGAAAAAAATATCATGCTCCATCACATTTCTATTTCTGTTAATAATCCCCTGCACGTTGCCAAGGTACTCGCCGAAGTTTTTCGAGGCAAAGTGGTGCCCTTTCCCCCGCATCCTGGTAGCTACATGATGCTAGCCAGGGACAAATTTGGTACCGCGATCGAGCTATATCCAATTGGTACCGAATTAATTCCCAACGCTAACCAAGGACAAGCTGGTTTTCAATTAGATCGCCAAACTTCCTATTACATTCCCTTTCATGCCGCGATTTCCGTACCCGCCAATCTCGAAGAAATCGAACGCATCGGGGTGAGATTTGGATGGCAAGTATTCCCCTGCAATCGCGATGGTTTATTTGATGTGGTAGAATTTTGGGTCGAAAATCGGCTGATGCTAGAATTACTAACTCCGGCAATGGCGAGTAAATATCTCGAATGTTTCAGCCCCGAAAATTTACCCGCATTAATCGAACAATTTTCCTCGATCGAATCCCCGAATTAATCTGTTCGATCGCTGCTATATCTGTACTGTTTTATTAGTAGATATATCGGCGATCGTTAAATATAAAAGCCCACTCAACACAGCCGCAAAAAAGCACCAAACCGATACCATTGTCGCGTGAAAGAAGAGTTGGCTGACCGCAAAAGAAATAACGATCGAACCGCTAAATAATTTCAAGGCGGAGCTGTGCGCGATCGCAAATGGCAGCACGATTATTGCCAGATACAGATATTTACTGGCTTCATAACCAGGAATGAACTTCAGATCGTAAAATAAATTACCTGAAAAAGTCTGCGGTTTCACGCCATGCAGCATAATCCAACCAAATAAATAAATTCCTAATAATAATCCCCCGATCGTCAAGCCTAATAATACTCTTTTTTTGTTAGCATTTATTTCTAAGTAGTAAATCGCCAGCGGACTTAATACCAGCCATAGCAAAGTAGCAAACAATAAAAATCCATAAGTACCGATCGTATCCACTTGACTGAAATAACTATTACTCTTGCCCAGCCAGACAAATCCTTCTAAAGTTTGCTGGAGTGCGAACAAACAAGGAAATGAAGCTAATAGTAGTTGATTTTTTGAAGTTGTTTGTCGAATAGTGCCGATCCCTAATAATGATAAACCTGCGGCGGCACTGAAACTAACGATCGCTGAAAAACACATAAGCTGTAATTGTAATTTAGTTAAAATGTGAGAGCAAAGATCGTTTATATCGTTGTGCGATCGAATATTTAAATTGGTTGTTTTTCTGCCTCAGTTCGGCGATCGATAAATAAACCGCGATCGTCATCATCTCTTTTAACGATCTCAATTTTCCTAGTCTCTAGCCAAGTTAATACCCTTTGAGCCTCGATTATCGCTTCTGGAATCAGATCGTCTATCGCTTTACTTTGTTCTTCAATACTTAATTTATCTCCATATTCATTTGGTTCTGCGTTCGCAATTGCTGAAAGACCATATCTAAGACCGAGGCAATCTAAAAAATAATATCCATCGCAATAAAGCTCGTAAAATTTAAATAATATATCTTGAGAATTTTCACTGATATTAACAAAGTCCGTCAAAATATTTTTAAGCTTCCACAATCCATATTCACTAGCATCAATATATTTATTGATGATTTTGACGATCTCATGTTTTGTATTCGATCGGCAAAAATCTACCGAAATTAAATTTAGATAATCTTCCTTTTCTAAGACATCTGTCAATATAGTAGTCTCATACGACCACTTCTCAAAATTATCGATCGATTCTTCATCATTGAGAAACTCAAAAAATTTATGTTTGACAAAAAATGGTAAATCTTGCATCTTAACTATTCTCTAATCTAGTTCGATGGTGGCAAAGTAGTACCCTCTAAATGCTTCAAACCCCAAGCTGCCATTATTTTTAAAACTGGGCGCAAACTTTTGCCTTCCGCTGTCAATTGATAGTTCATTCTGCGTGGATGCTTGCTATAGGGCTGTTTTTCTACCAAACCCAGTTCTTCTAACAATTTGAGCCGACTGGCGAGAATATTTGTCGAAATTCCTTCTGGCGATTCCAAAAACTCCTCGAACCGCTGCTTATCTAAAAACATCATGTCACGAATTATTAGCAGCGTCCATCGATCGCCAATCAGATCTAGCGTACAGGCAACAGGGCAGGGGGAACGTTTCGGTATTATCATTTAATCGAGAATTGACTGGCGTGGCGATCTGAAATTTATGCTAGGTTCTTGCATTTTACAAGCTATCTCTGCTATTTTTGATGGTAACTTGCAATTTAAAACTTACCTTATGCACGTAATCCAGCCCAGTAACCCCTTAGCAGTCGAATTACAGCTACCTGTGAGAACCTATGATATTGATTTTGCGGGGATTGTGAGCAATATCGTCTATGTGCGCTGGCTTGAAGATCTGCGGATAGAAATCATGAATAGTTTCTTTCCGCTAGCAGAGCAACTTCAAGATGGAATTGCGCCAGTAGTCTTACAAACTAAAATTGATTACAAACAGTCGATTCAAATGTCCGATCGACCGATCGGTAAAATGTGGGTAGAATCATTAGCATCATTACGCTGGATCGTTAGTGCCGAGATTTCGATTTCAGGTAAAACATCCGCTATCGCCCAGCAAACGGGCATCTTTATCAATACAGACAGTAAAAGACCGATCCGAATTCCAGCACGATTGCAGCAACAATATGACGAGTCGGTATCGCGCTCGAACTCTTGAATTAAAAATATCGATTTTTCTGAGGATAACTAAATTACGATCGAGCCACAATCGCAGTGCGTTTTCCTAACGCCACGCAACCGATGACGGCGGCGGCAAAACCAATGGTAGCGATCGATAAATGCTCTTTGAGCAGAATCGCCGAAGCTGATATCGTCAAAAATGGCTGAAGAAGCTGAAGTTGACCGATCCGAGCGATGCCGCCCAGAGCTAGCCCCCGATACCAGGCAAAAAACCCTAGAAACATACTAAAAACGCTCACATATAGAAACCCCCAAATCGCTTTGGGCGTGATTGCGGCAAAATTGGCGGGTAAATGCTGCCAGACGATCGGCAGTAAGAGCGGTGCCGATAGCAGCAGCGACCAGCAGATGACCTGCCAAGCGCCAAAGGTGCGCGCTAATACTGCCCCTTCTGCATACCCCAAACCAGCCGCTCCAACGGCTCCTAGCAGTGCCAGATCTGCCAACCGGATCGAGCCGCCGCCAGATAATAGTGCGAAGCAAACAATCAGCGTACTGCCCAAACTGGCAAAAATCCAAAACTGAGGCGAGGGTCGTTCCCCCGCTCTCCATACGCCACATAGAGCCGTCGCTAAGGGTAATAAGCCCGTAATTACCGCCCCGTGAGACGCGGGTGCATCTTGCATGGCAATTGCGGAGAGCAGCGGAAACCCAATGACAACCCCAGCCGCCACGAGCGCAAATCTGGGTAAAAATCTCATAGGGGGCATCTTTTGGCGGGTCACAACTAGTAGAATTAATGATAATCCAGCAGCGACGATCGCCCGACCCAAACCGACAAACACCGGATCGAATCCAGTCAGCGCAATTCGCGTTGCTGGTAAGGTAATGCTAAATGTCAGGATGCCTAAAAATCCGTAGACAAAACCCATCAATTCTGGCTGCGATCGGGGCTGTGAAGTCATGATATAATTGCCTGCTGAAAAATGAATAAAGTGTTACAGTTTTTGTGCAGTCGATCGACATTTTCCTTACCTTATGCCTCCTCAACGCATCGCACCGCAAGCGGGTCAAGAATCAGTCTGGGATTACCCGCGCCCCCCGCGCTTAGAGCCAGTTAGCAAGCAGATTAAGATTGTTTTTGAAGGTCGCACTATTGCCGATACAACTGCTGGTTATCGCGTTTTAGAAACCAGTCACCCACCCGTTTATTATTTGCCACCCGCAGATATTGAAATGTCATACTTACAGGCAACCACACGCGGCTCGTTCTGTGAATGGAAGGGAAATGCACTCTACTACCACCTGATTGTAGGCGATCGCCGCATCGAAAATGCCGCATGGGTGTATCCCAACCCCACCGAAAAATTTCGTCCGATCGCGGGCTATTTGGCTTTCTACGCCCAGTTAATGGATGCTTGTTACATCGATGGCGAATTAGTCACACCCCAACCAGGTGGCTTCTACGGCGGTTGGATTACCAAAGATATTATCGGCCCATTTAAAGGTACTCCCGGTAGCTGGGGATGGTGAGGGGAAGATGGGAGTAGGGAGTAAGGAGTAAGAAGTAAGAAGTAAGGAGTTTCCTTTTAATCCAAAATCTCCCAGTCTCCCAGTCCCCCATCTCCCAGTCCCCCAGTCTCCCAGTCTCCCAGTCTCCCAGTCCCCATCTCGTATGAAATTAAAAAAAATATCGAAAGCGACAAAGATGGGCTTATTGGCTCTGCTGGGTGTGGGTGCGATCGTGGGTGTTTATCGGTTGGGATCTAAAATGGGATATATAGTGCCGATTTCCTTGTGGGATCAGTTTTTGTGCGAATCTTGTCAACAAGAAACTGCATATCATCAGCCGCCAAGTGGCAATATGTTACTAGCAGGCGATCGACCCCTTGTTAAATTATTAGGGGCGAGTGTCGATAAATCGAGAATTTCGATCTCGATCGAAAAATCTAAATATCGGCTGACTATCTATCAAGATCGCAAACCGATTAAATCTTATCCGATCGTTTTAGGCACGACTCCTCAAGGTGATAAATTTAGCGAAGGAGACAGGCGTACGCCCGAAGGAATTTTTTACCTGAGAGATCTCTATCCCCACCCTCAATGGTCGAAATTTTTGTGGTTGGATTACCCCAATGCTCGATCGTGGCACAAACATTTTGCAGCCAAAAAAAGTGGTGAAATTCCGATCTATGCCTCAGTCGGTAGTGATGTCGGCATTCATGGCGTACCTGCAAACAGAGACAAATTAATCGACAGCCGCACAAATTGGACGTGGGGATGTATCTCGCTCAAAACCGCCGATATCGACGAAATCTACGCAGTTTCTCGCGCTGGTACTCTCGTCGAAATTTTTCCCTAATTTCGATCGACAATAGACTTTCTGCGAAAGTAAGGCTTTAGGCTTTAGGCTTTAGGGAAAACTATGGACAAAAGCAATCCTAAAAAAGATGATGTTTTTACTTTTACAGGATGTCTAAGACATTTGGGTATATTAGCAGTAGGTACGATCGCTACGCCATTTTTCGATCTTAAATTTTAGATTAAACATCCCCCCAGTCTCCCCGTCCCCCAGTCCCCCCGTCTCCCCCTCTCCCATCTCCGAACTCCCATCTCCCATCTCATGAATAAGCTGCAAATTCCGCAACGCTACGTTAGAATCAGTAAATACCTATCCAAACACTTGCGCCATCAGCCAGAACGCTTAGGCTTGGAACTATTACCAGGCGGATGGGTCGAAGTAGATAAGCTGCTAGCAGCAGCATCGGCAAATGGATTTGAGATTACGCTAGCTGATTTACAACAAGTAGTTGCGACTAATGATAAACAACGTTTTGCTTTTAACGATCGCGGCGATCTGATTCGCGCCAACCAAGGACATTCTGTAGATGTAGACCTACAGCTTACCTCCCAAATACCTCCAGCGACGCTTTATCATGGCACTCATGTCAAAGCTGTAGATGCAATTTTGACGACGGGATTGCAAAAAATGTCTCGTCATCACGTTCATCTCACCACAGATCTCCACATGGCGGCGAAGGTTGGTGGTAGGCGGGGTGAAAGTGTCATTTTTACAGTCGATGGAATGGCGATGGTTGCCGATGGTTACAGCTTTTATTGCACGGAAAATGATGTGTGGTTGGTCGATGCAGTGCCGCCACAATACCTCGAAAAATTAATAACATGACTAGTCAGCAGCGTTAGATCCGCGCTGACAGCAAATTTTAGGACGGAACATAAATATGGGATATGGAGATTTCAACCAGAATAATAATGCCCAAAATAAAGGGTTATTAGCAGCAGGCTGGCGACCGCTGAATCGAGATTTAGATGTCAGCTTTTTTGCAAATATTGTTGTTAATGATACTTGGAACCTAACCAAACGCGGTGTCGATTTCTTGAGCGATGTTGCCGATGCCCTCAGTCGCAAACAATACTCATGGTGGGCAAATATTCTGAATGTATTTTCCGATAGCGTTCAGTACGAATTTAACGAACTCTGGAACTATATTACCCCAGATCCTGCCGCACCCGATCGCCGTCATAAAGATGTCATCGTCGCTCAAACGCCGATTGTGCAATTTGTCAGCCGCGATAGCATTCCGATCGAATATGTCTTAAATCGATTGGAAGAAATTACCGTCAAAAATATTTTAGAGATTTTAGGCACACCCGATCTGATTACTCAATACTATTGGGAGCGGTATTTTTACTATCCGACCGATCGATTCACGAGTTGGGAACGGTTGGAAGTATTGGGTTATGTGTCCGCCTACTGGAAAGAATACGATATTTGGGTGCAAGTCGAAACCTATGAAAAAGGCAAACGCCAATATACAATTTCTGCTAAAGATTTAGCACCCTTAATTAATAAAGCCACCTACGACCTAGCCGTGATTTTAAGCGGCTATAAAAGTCGCGTAGGTAAAATCAATAGCGATTACCCCATTCGATCGTTCCCAGCCGAAATTCAGAGCTTTACCGATCGCGTTCAACAAGCAATCCTCGAAGAAAGACAGGTAGCTGTCTTGGTTAATGGCGAACCAGGTACGGGTAAAACTGTCTGGACTCAAGCTCTTGCTAAAGAAGTATTGATGCCATTGGGTTATGTAATTTTTATTCTCGACCATGATGCGGTCGAAAATTTCGTACCGCCGAGCTATTTAGAGCGGATTTGCTTGATTATTAATGAAGCTGATAATCTAGCCAAAAACCGCGCCTTAGAATCAGCTCAAGATAATAGTAAAACCGAACACATTCTCGGTCTGCTAGATGGAACACTTTATCAAAGCGTAATCGATGAATCGGGAATTCATATTCAACAAAAATTAGTAGTGTTGATGACTTGCAATACTACCGATCGGATGGATCCGGCTTTGCTCCGCAAAGGACGGATCGATTTTACCTATGAATTCGTCCATAAATTTGTCTAAATATCTTATGAGAATGCTGGGTTGTGCTTTGCTCAACCCAACCTACAAATTCTAATCGATCGGTTTCTTTTAGACAATTAGATCCAACAAGCAGGGTTCTCTATTTGTTGCTAATGAATGACGTTTCACAAATATCGGCAGGTACGTCTTTGATGATAATAATGCAGTTATCTCGCTTCTAAGAAACTTAACTTGGAATCGGCTCAGAGCAAGGATCTGTAGGTTGGGTAGAGCAAGGCGAAACCCAACAGCCTCAGCCAAAGTTTCTTTCATCCATTAGACGACATTTATGTCGGCTCAGTTGCTCCAACGGAGAATCGAACTCCAAATTGCTGCTACTAAGTTCTCTTGCACTGGGCGGAGGGCATCGAGATTTAGAGCCATTCTTTTTCAATGCTGTCTAAGTCTCTCTTCGCACCGAGTTTGGTATACAGAAAATGAGAAATCGCATTACTACACCATTTTTGGATAAACCAATCAACAACCATGCAAAGTTTGTCTTCTTCCGGTTCATAATACTTCTCCGTGGTAGGCATTGGAAAGAAGTAACCAATCGAATATAAAAACACTTCTAGATCTTGTTCTAGATTATCGATTTTAAACAAATGTGACTGTATTCCTTCCTGGAGAAGATTCAATACATTATGGTTAAAATCCTTACACTGTTCTTCATACATCTGTGGTTTCAACCGAATCACTGCACGAGCGAGTTCCGCAGCATGAGAGCCGCTGAGTCGATGTGCCTGAACCGAACGAAAACGGCTGACCAGATAAGCCTTTAGTTTCTCAGATGCAGACATTGGCGATCGCAAAATTATCTCGACATCTTTCAAATGTTGCTGTGCATCAGCATCAGCCACTGCAATTAAAATTTCATTTTTGTTCTTAAAATACAAATATAAAGTTCCGACTGCGATCCCAACATCCTCCGCAATTTCCTGCATTGCTGTTTTCTTGACCCCGTATTGAATCAGCCGCTGATGAGCTGCTTTCAATATCGCTGCTTGTTTCGTCTCATCTGGCCGTTGCATAATCGATTAACATCGTTTTCGTACCGTAACTTTAACACCATATTTGGGACGCAATGTAAAACGAGGATCGACTTCAATCGACTGATTCGGAACTAATTCAATGTGAAAGCGTTGAGCGATCGCTGCCAAAATTGTTGTAGATTCCATCAGAGCAAAGTTTTTACCAATACAAATGTGTTGACCTGCACCAAAGGGGAAATAGGCAAACTTCGGTCTGCGATTGACTCGTTCGGGCAGAAATCGATCTGGATCGAATTGCTCTGGATTTTCCCAGAATTCAGGATGACGAAAGATGAAGTATTGAGCAACGCTAAAAACCGATCCTTTCGGGATGAAATACCCTTGGATTTCATCATCTTCTAAAGCAACTCTGGGGAGTCCTAACCCAATCGGACACAGCCGCTGCGCTTCATCAAATACGCGCCGAGTATATTGCAGTTGCGGTAGTTTTTCAATTGTTGGGTTATTTCTACTCAACACCGTTTCTAGCTCATCTTGCAGATTAGCCAT
>NZ_JANPLS010000107.1:0-2226 GCF_031422475.1 Chamaesiphon sp. VAR_48_metabat_403 | reverse complement strand
CTCTAGCTACCCTCCGCGAGCGATTTACCCCCTAACTAACCTGCTAGCTGCAAAATTTCTGTGGCGATGCGAAGGGGAATAGGCATGACAGAAAGACGATTGCCTTGCTTGACAACTAATAACTGTTCGGGGGTAAATCGCTCGCGGAGGGTAGCTAGAGTAATGGCGTTATCGAAAGTGCGAACGAATTCTACGGTGACAGTATGCCAACGCGGAGCGGTAGGGGTAGATTTAGGATCGTAGTAATCGCCATCCAAATTGAATTGGCTGGGATCGACGACTTGCGCTGCAACGATTTGCATCAATCCGACGATACCGGGGGGATTGGTATTAGAGTGATAAAAGAAGGCTCGATCGCCAACTTGCATGGATTTAAGAAAATTTCGCGCTTGATAGTTTCTGACTCCATCCCAAATTGTAGTTCGATCGCGTTCTAAGTGTTCGATTCCGTAAACGTTGGGTTCGGATTTCATCAACCAATAATTCACACGATTTTACCGATCTAGTGCAGGGTATAGCTGCATTTATTATATGCTACGACAATCGCCTCGATTCGTGGTTTTTAAAAATAAAACTGCTGTAACCCGCATTCTGTCCTCAACAGCCTGCCAAAAATCGACGCGATCGAATAAGTGGGATAAAAGTGAAAAACGCGCGATAATATTTGAGTAGCTAGTGCCTAACTCCCATGTCAGCAGGAGCACCCAGACGTAATTCTATCTTCAAACAACTGATGTCTGTCCACTGGTGGATGGCAGGGTTTTATCTAATTTTGTATGCTAGTGGGATAACAATCGAGCAACTTCAAGGTGAAGTCAGCTATCGCGAGTTATTATATGCCGCTCACAAATCTTTTGGCGTGTTGGTATTATTGCTGCTCGGCTGGCGATTGTTATTATTATTGCGAGTCTGGGGACGTAAATACAGCAAGCATTTACCCAAGTTTACGGGTAATTGGTATTTCCAGACTGGTTTGCATACTGGTTTGTATGTGATGATGTTGGCGGTACCCCTGAGTGGTTATTGGTTGTCGAATGCTTACAAGGCTAACAATATCAGCTTGTTTGGCATCCCCCTGCCAGATATCTTTCCCGTAAATTCCGAGGTGGTGCCTCAATCTGGTGACGCGCACGGTTATTCGTCTAAAATTTTTGCGATCGCGATCGTCGCCCACATCATAATTCAGCATAAAGTAGTTAAAGCCAATTGGCGCAGGTTATCTACCTGGGCGCAAAAATTAGTCAAAAGTTGAAAGTTGAGGCGATTAACTCATGTCAAACCCTACCAGTACTCCATCTCCCACTGTCGCAGCTACCACATCTACATATCAATGGAGCTGGCAAGGGCAGCCGTTAAGCATTGCTTATGAGACTGCGGGTACTGGGAAACCTATTTTGCTGTTACCTGCCTTTAGTACCGTTTCTAGTCGTACTGAGATGTCTGGGTTGGCAGCTTTATTAAAATCGCAGTTTCAAGTAACGACGGTAGATTTTCCTGGTTTTGGCGATTCCGCACGTCCGCGTTTGGATTATGCACCACCGTTATCTCGCCAGTTTTTGGCGGACTTTATTCGCGATATCTACACATCACCAGTAACGATAATCGCGGCGGGACATGCCGCCGGATACGCGCTAAATTTCGCCGCTACGGTACCTAATAGCATGTCTGAGTTAGTTTTAGTCGCTCCCACTTGGCGGGGGCCATTACCAACGATGGCGCAGGGACAAAAGCCCTGGCTGAAGGGGGTTCGCGAACTGATTCGCACGCCAATTTTGGGTCAATTCTTGTACCAATTAACTACTACGCCGAGTTTTCTAGCGTTTATGTATCGGCGACACGTTTATGCAGATGCCAATAAATTAACACCCGATCTCCTCACTCAAAAACGGCAATTAACTCAACAGCCAGGAGCGAGATTTGGAGCCGCCGCATTCGTAACCGGGGGACTCGATCCTTATCTCGATCGATCTGAAGCAATCGCCCATCTTCAATCTCTGACTATACCCGTACTGGTGGCGATCGGTCAAAGCAGTCCCCCCAAATCCACCGCCGAGATGCAAGCTCTCGCCACAGTTCCCAACATCGTCAGCCATACCCTACCCGGAACTCTCGGAATGCACGAAGAATATCCCACCGAACTTTACGAGGTAATTTTGCCTTTTTTAACCTCGCACTAGGTTTTAGGTTTTAGCGAAGATCTACCCACCCACTGGGCGGGTGACCCAA
>NZ_JANPLS010000106.1:0-3296 GCF_031422475.1 Chamaesiphon sp. VAR_48_metabat_403 | reverse complement strand
TTCGTCTTGAATGCCGTTACCGAATTCTTCGATGCCTTGTTTGGAGTGTTCGCGGAAGTATTCGTGGCTCCTGTCGCGGCGGGCTACGCCGACGATGGTGATTTCTGGTGGCAGCCTACGATCGAGTCGCATCTGGTATAGTGCGGGGATCAGTTTGCGATGCGTAAGGTCGCCGGAGGCACCAAAGATGGTGAGGATTTGCGGTTCTGGAACTCGTTCTTGGCGTAAGCCGATGCGGAAGGGGTTTTCGAGTAGATCGAGCATTATTTACTGGTGTGGTAGAACTCAGACTGGGTGATAATTTGTGGTGGCTGGGGAGGTAGCATCCTGACTTAGGGCAGGCAACCGCCTACCCCAGCCCCTCACCAAACAGTTTACTTACATGCTGGCTGCGTTGCTGTAGTTGCAAGCACAGCAGCTCCGAATCGATATGAGTAACTAAACAGATGTTAAAGTCCCGGCTTTACTAGCCAGAGACTTCATTAGGGTATCGAAGGGTTTAACAAACTTATCAATGCCGTCGAGTAAAAGTTCGTCCATGACGGCATCTAGATCGATATTAACATCGGGATCTTTAAGGCTGGCGATGAGGCGGTAAGCTTCATCTACTCCCGCTTCGATCCGGCTGGCAGGATCGCAATGGTCGGCACAGGCTTCGATCGTGTTTGGTGGTAAAGTGTTAACGGTATTTTCTCCGACTAGTCCATCGACATACATAACATCGCTATAGCTAGGGTCTTTGGTACCCGTACTCGCCCACAGTAAACGTTGGACGTGCGCGCCTTTAGCTGCTAATTGCAACCAGCGATCGGTTGCAATGATTTTCTTGTATTCTTGATAAGCTACTTTAGCATTGGCGATCGCGATTTTGCCTTTAAGCGCAGAGATTTTTTCAGCTTTGGCGGGATCGGTGAGATTTTTGAGCAGGTGGTCTAGTTTAGCATCGATATTGGTATCGATGCGGCTGAGGAAGAAGCTAGCGACAGATGAGATGTTGCTGATGTCTTCGCCTTTGGCTGCGCGAGTTTCTAAGCCCCGAATGTATGCCCATGCTGTTTCGACATAGCTGGCAACCGAAAACAGCAGGGTGACGTTGATGCTGATGCCTTCACTTATCATCTGTTCGGCTGCTGGCAAGCCTTCGGGCGTGCCAGGAATCTTAATCATCACGTTGGGACGATCGATTTCTTGGTGGTAACGACGAGCTTCGGTAATAGTGCTGGCGGTATCGGCGGCGATAGTAGGTGGGACTTCAATACTGACATAACCATCGATCCCGTTGGTTTGTTCGTAAACGGGCAAAAGGATATCGCAAGCACGGCGGATATCTGTAAAAATTAAAGATTCGTAAATGCCGTTAAGCGATTTATTCGCTTGAATCCCGGCTTTAATTTCAGTATCATAGCTGGCATTCCCCACGATCGCCTTTTCAAAAATTGCGGGGTTAGATGTGATCCCCAAAACGCCACGAGTTTCAATTAGTTTTGCTAATTCGCCAGATGTTAGCAAATCTCGGCTCAAATTATCCATCCAGATACTTTGTCCGTATTCTTGCTCGATCTCGAATAGGGGATTTAAGGCTGTGGTTGACATGGTAGATATTTACTCCAATCAGTAATGACTATCGATTTGTGCTGGCATCGATGGCGGTGTCAGCGTTAAGACTATCGCTGTTGCTACTCAAATCGCGATGGAAAATGTATCGGTAAAGATTCTGGATGCTAAGTGCGATCTTTGTTGCTATGACATTTCGATCGTGCCGTGATGTTTAGCAACATAGTAGATCTAACCGGATGGCCATAATTCCATAATTAATGTCTGCAATTTCCTCGGTTTCATCTGAGGGCGCACGATCCACAAGCTTCGCTACGATCGCAGTTGTCAATTTAACAATCTCTATTTCCAGCATTCTAGCCGATCGACATCTGAATAGGCGCGTCAACCAACACAAATTTATCGAAAATTCGGGGGAGCGGGGAAGGCATTGCTGGATAAGAAGTCTGCCAATCTTCAATTGTCGCCATCCTTTTCAAATTTGTCTTACTCCTTAGAGACTTGCGTGGAAATAACATCCCAGATATTTGTGGCTTTAGGTTGTGCCTACGGCAGGCTGTCGCCAACGACTTCGCTCAACCCTCGTAGGTTGAGCGAAGTCGAAACCTGCCTGACTGGTAGTTTATTAAATTACAAGCCCCTTACTCCTTACTCCTTTCTCCCCGCTCCCCCCTCTAATACAAATACAACCACACCGGAATCATCGACTACTATCTTCGTTCCAGGCGATAACGGTTTAGCCCCCCCTCTAATACAAATACAACCACACCGGAATCATCCCCAGAAAAATCAGCGTACTGACAATAATACTACTGGCGACGAGATTGCCATTGAGATTGTACTCCTCTGCTAAAATAAGTCCGGCAAACGCGCAAGGCATCGCCGACATCAGCACGATCCCCAGACGCGGATCGCCACTAATGCCCATCATCGAAATAACCGTACCGACGATCGCAGGCATAACAATTGTTTTCAGGATAGCAGGTAAGAGTGCGAGCTTGAGACTTTGCCAGCCTTGGATCTGACTCAAGCGAATTCCCATTAAAATAAACGCTCCGGGAATTACCACCCAAATCGAGGCGTGAAGGCTCGATTCTGCAAATTGGGGTAGGGGAAGGTTGCGAGTGAGCGAACCGATCGCGAAGCCCCATAGCGAGGGCACACAGAACAGATCTTTAAGCTGCATCCACCACCGATTTGTCCCCGTGCCTTGGCGACCGTAATAACTAGAGACTAATACACCCAATCCGTAAGTACCAAAAACATTTTGCGTGACACTGTACAGCACCGCCCAACTTAAATCTGTCTCAGATACAAAATATGGCACGATCGCCAAACCGACAAATCCGGTATTGCCCAACATCGAGGATAATAGCAAGCTGCCTTTAATTCCTGGAGTGGGATCTTCGAGCTGTTGGGGCAATTTTTGCCAGATCTGAAGACTCAGCCAACCCAAGCTCAAACCTAATAGTAGCGAAGCAACGGTAATCGTGGGAGCCAGTCGCGCGCGTTCGTCAAAAACTGTCTGGCGAGCGAGCGCAAAAATTTCGATCGGTACACCGACCCAGTATAGTCCTCTGCCCAGCCAATAGGGAAAAGTTGAGGGGAGAAACCTCACCACCAGAATGCCCAACCCCGTCCAACAAATCAGCGGAGTGTAAGCTTGAACGAGCCGATCGAGCATGATTGAGCGGGGAGCGGGGAGCGGGGTGTGGGGTGTGTGGGGGGTGTGGGGTGTGTGG
>NZ_JANPLS010000105.1:0-4770 GCF_031422475.1 Chamaesiphon sp. VAR_48_metabat_403 | reverse complement strand
CAAATCGATCGGTTTGGCTCGAACGACGATGGCTGGCTAATTGGCAATCGAAGTCCCATCGGTCGTAGCGGTTGGCAACGAGCCGATCGTTACAAATTGTAAATTTGGCAGCTTGGGGGAGCATGTGGAAGGCTTGCACTGAGCGTGGGGGGTGTGGGAGGTGTGGGGGGGTGGGAGGAGGAAAACCTATTCCCTATTCCCTATTCCCTATTCCCTATTCCCTATTCCCTATTCCCTAACCGAAAGCCTTAGCCGCAGCAGCAACACCAGCACCGGGGGTGCCAGAATGACCGAGTTCGGCGACGGTGGCTTCGAGAGCGGCGATGGCGGTGAGAATATCGCGATCGCAGACAAAGCCTAAATGACCGATTCTAAAGATTTTACCTTTAAGACCATCTTGACCGCCAGCGAGGACGATATCAAATTTCTTTTTCATCACGCTGCGAATCTGTTCCGCATCGACAGTGGTAGGCGCAACAGCGGTAATTGCTGGGCTGCCGTGCCCTTCGGGTGCGTAGAGTGGTAAACCCATCGCCGCAATTGCCGCGCGGGTAGCGTGCATTTGCCGATGGTGGCGGGCAAAAATATTTTCTAGCCCTTCAGCCTTCATCATCGTCAGTGCGGCTTGGAGGGCAAAAATTAGGTTGACTGGCGGTGTAAATGGCGTAGTATTTTTAGCGGCATCCTTGCTATATTTACCTAAATCCATATAGTAACGGGGTAATTTCGCCGTTTTATAAGCTGCCCAAGCGGTGGGGCTGACAGCGACAAAGCCCAGTCCGGGGGGAATCATAAAACCTTTTTGCGAGCCAGAGCAAACCACATCTAGACCCCAAGCATCGATCGGCACATTCGTCGCTCCCAGGCTGGTGACCGCATCGACGATCGATAGTGCGCCGTGCGCTCTAATATGTGTGGAGATCGTTTCTAGGTCGTTAATTACCCCAGTAGAAGTCTCGCTATGAGTGACGATGACCCCTTTAATCGCTTTGGCGGTATCTGCATCCAGTACCGATTTGACCGCATGGGGATCGATCGGTTGTCCCCACGGTGCGGTGACTTCAACGACATCTAGTGCAAAGGCATGAGCGACTTCCGCCCACCGTTCGCCAAATTTACCATTGTGGACTACTAAAACTCGATCGCCAGGGCTGAAGAAGTTAATAATGCCCGCTTCCATCGCCCCGGTGCCAGAGACTGTCAGCATCAAGACATCATTTTGGGTTTGGTGCAACCACTTGAGATTAGCAGTCACATCTGCCATAATCTGACTGAATTCACCACTCCGATGCCCGATCGGATGCTTGGCTAAAGCCAATAGTACATTTTCTGGTACTGGCGTAGGGCCAGGAATCATCAACATTAATTTATTTTCCACGCTCTTTATCCCACTGAAATGATTGCTAAACTGACTGTACCGGAGTAGATTTACGAAAATGTCAATTCTAGCGCAAGACTACGCACTGCGGATAGGGGGCACAAAGCTCGATTCTCCAAAGGAGAGGCTCGCGGTCTCGTTCCCGCGATCGAGATCGACAAAATTACCACTACTGGCAATCCGGCGATCGAGAAGGTCTGTTTTGAGTATATTATGGCATCATGTTAATGGTATCTAGTATTAACCTTCGATCGCGAAAAACGTTATGACAAATAATCTTATTCCCTATGATTGTGGTGATGATGATGTGATTGCCTTTGGAGAGGCAATGTTTCGTTCTGGCAAGCTAAAAAAAGCGATCGGGCAATCTTTTGATGGTTCCGTTGGTAGAGCGATCGATCAGAAATTACGTCAACACGGTCTAGAGATTCCCATTCGGATGATCGGTTCGACGAGGTTGGCCAACGAGCATTGTCAATGGTTTGACGAAGGTATTAGTTGCGAAATCCTCGATCTGGCAACCCGCCGTTGGTGCAAAGGTAAAGTTCGCGTCCAAGTTTCAGTTGAGTTTTTAGTAGAAGATTCTGGTGAAAAAATGTTATTACCTGGGGATCGAGAACGGGAAGATTCTACCAGTGATGAGTATGTTAATAGTGAATATGTATTCACGGGTATTCATCATAACGGTCAATAAACTAGCTATGATGAATCGTTGGTATTTTTTTACGCTCATTACATAGTTGGGTCGGAAATATTTAAATACTAAGCACCCAAATTCTACGAGGAGTTTGGGTATCTAATTTTTGTCAAATATTTGAATTACTTGGCTAATTTGTCTGGATTTTACTCGATCGATGTGAGTGTCAATATTCTAGTCGAATCAGTAATAAAAGCGATCGACAAGTTGATACTCATCCATGTCGATTTAGATTGTAGGTTGCCAAAAGTTATCCTCGATTTAGTTCGATCTAAGTTTAGATAGTCGCCAGACTTCGATCTTAAATCTGAAACTATCTCTCGATCGGTTGTCAGTCATCAATAGATAATATTTACCGATGGCTACTGTCTAAACATCCTTTTACTAGCTGAAAGTCTCGATTTAATGAGACTACCTTTTCTCGACGATCTTTAATGCAAATTAGTTGTATCGGTCTCCTGTCGGTGCGCTGGCAAACGAATTAGTATCTAACCTATATTTCGCTGTTTCCTGGCGATCTGAGAGACTCATAGCAGAGTAAGCGATCTTTTACAAGAGTAGTATTACTAGCGAAAAATACCGATCGAGTGAAACCTAGATATTGGTATTTATCTATGGTATCGTTAGTAATAACATCGATAAAATTTAATAAATATATTTTAGTATATAAATATTCATTACTAACGAATAGAAATTAATTTATCCAATTCTCACTTTCTCAGCTAACGCAATCAACTTCAAGAGTAGCCAGTCGAATTTAGAATGGCTCGATCTGTAAAATTGCGAAAGAATAAAACCAAAAATTAAATTGAATGCGAGTTCTTCATATTATTACAGATTTTGACGACGGTGGCGCACAAGCTGTTCTGTGCCGATTTGTGACTGCCGATCGCAAAGACGAACATCAGGTGATTTCCTTGATGAATATCGGTGCGTATGGAGAACGTATCTTAGAGATGGGCATTAAAGTTTACGCACTCGATATGCCCAAGAGTCAATTGACGATCGATGGATTAATTAAGCTATATAAACTCATCCGCACTATCGATCCCGACATTATCCAAACCTGGATGTATCACAGTGATTTTGTCGGTAGCATTGTCGCTCGACTGGCAGGTAAAAAGACCGTCGTGTGGGGCATTCACAACACCAATCTCGATCCGGCAAAAACATCGAAATCTACCCGCGCAATCGTGCGTGCGTGCGGCTTATTATCAAAAAACCTCCCCCGAAAAATTGTCAGTTGTTCTCAAGAGGGAGTCAGAGTTCATGCCAAGTTGGGTTACCAGTCTCAAAAAATGGTTGTCATTCCCAATGGCTACGATATTAGTGAATTTGCGCCCCAACCAGACAGCCGGAGCAAACTCCGCGCTCTGTGGCAGATTCCCGAAAATACGACATTGTTCGGGATGGTGGCACGTTGGAATCCCCAAAAAGATCATGCCAATCTCATCGCTGCTTTAGCTGAGTTGAAAGAACGAGTCCAATCGCCTTGGCATTGCGTGACGATCGGCTCGAATATGTCCGAAGATAATCAAGTATTATTAGATCTGCTCGATCGAGCAGGAGTCAGAGATCGCGTTACCTTACTTGGCATTCGGACTGATATCCCTGCCGTGATGAGTGCCTTAGATTTTCATGTGTTGTCTAGTGCTTATGGCGAAGCTTTTCCCAATGTTGTTGCCGAGGCAATGGCTTGTGAAACTCCTTGCATTGTCACCGAAGTCGGGGATTCGGCACTCATTGTCGGCGATACTGGCTGGGTAGTGCCATCTAGCGATCCCGTAGGGTTGGCAACTGCAATGGCAGCAGCGATTCAAGCATTAGCCGATCTGCCAGGATTGAAGGATCGACAAACAAAATGCCGACAGCGCATCGAAGCAAATTTTAATTTGCAGATCATGATCGAACGGTATCAACAGTTATGGGCGAGCTGTGTTTTAGAGCCACAGCATTAAGCGTGGCAGCCGCAGCATTCAGTCATTTAGTCCCCTTCCTGTTCTGATTCCGAACTGACGTTAACTAGTAACTTGGTTTCGTCAGTCCTATTATAATTTAACTATCCAGATCGTAGTTTACATAGTCTAATGGTATCGATTTCTGCAACTCATCCCACCAGCCGCCAGTACTTACCCGCAACTACTCCCGACGCATCGCCCAACCAGCACATTCTCCCCCTGACTGCGAAAGTAAACGCCAGCGACTGTCTCGAAGTTGGCGGCTGTGATGTCACCGAGTTAGTCAAACAATTTGGTTCGCCGTTATATATCCTCGACGAGCAATCGGTACGCACCGCCTGTAGACAATATCGGGATGGATGGCAGAAATATTATCCCGGCGAATCTCTGGTAATATATGCTTCAAAAGCGTGGAGTTGTCTGGCTGTATGTGCGATCGCCAGTAGTGAAGGTTTAGGTATCGATGCGGTATCTGGTGGCGAAATACTCACCGCAATTAAAGCTGGCGTGAGTGCAGAGAAAATCTACTTCCACGGTAATAATAAATCAGTTGCCGAACTCGAACTGGCGATCTCTAAAAACTGTAAAATTATTGCCGATAACTGGCTCGAACTAGAAAATATTGCCAATATCGCCAGCATCGCGGGTAAAAATGTCCCCGTCATGATTCGACTCACGCCAGGAATCGAGTGTCACACTCACGAATATATCCGCACCGGACATTTAGACAGTAAATT
>NZ_JANPLS010000104.1:0-6872 GCF_031422475.1 Chamaesiphon sp. VAR_48_metabat_403 | reverse complement strand
AAAATCGATCTCGCGGAAGTCTTTATCGGGTTCGACTTCGGGGAAAGTTGGGTAGGCAATTGAATCGATCGAGATTTTACCATCTTGCTCGAAGGCATTGGCATGGTGGAAGACAAATCCTGATTTAGTTTCGAGGGTTTGCATTTTTTCGCCACTGCGAGGATTGCGGGGAATGATGATGATTTTGGTCGGTTTTTCGGGTTGGAATTTGACACATTCGCCCGCACCTTTGAAGCCGAATAGGAATGGGAAGGGATTGAAGCCAACGGGGTTTTGGAAGAAGATGCAATAATTAGGGGTAATTGCAAAATCGTGAATAAAGGCGAAGCCAGGGATGGTATGTGAATGCTCTTCGACGACTTTGCCATCTAGATCTAATTCATAGATGGTAATCCCGGTTAACAGTCCGGTTGCATCAAATTTACCCGCTTTTAATCCAAAGTTGACCATTCGATTTTGTTTAGGATCGAATAATGGATGCGCCGCAAATGGGTCTCCAGGTTTGAGGGTGTTATTTAGATATTCAATGCCTAATGTATCTAAAGTTTTAGGATCTAAGCGATGGGGTTCGGCAGCTTCCCACAATGCGAGTAATTTACCACCCCAATAAACGACTTGAGTGTTAGCAATATTTTTGAGATTAACATCAAACATATTACTCATCCAACCGCCAGCTTTCTGGGTACCAAATACACCACGATAGAGAAATTTACCTGCGGCTTGTTCGGCTAAATATGCCTTGGTTTGAACGAACCGATTGAGGAAGTGTGCTTTACCATCTTTAAATGTAATCCGACAAATCATCCCATCGCCATCGAATGGATGCCGCACCGATTCATCATTAATGTCTAACATTCCCGGCCCATTTCGGAACAAGGTTCCGGTTAATTCTGGGGGAATCTGCCCTTCGATTTCGGTAATTTGATAATCATATTCTTGTTTCTGCGATCGATATCCTTGTTTCCATTGTTCTAAATTATAAGGAAGTTCGGTAGTTTGCGTTTTCATATTATGTAGATGAGGTATTTAAATAGCTTCATTCGAGGTTGAATTACCCCCAACCCCTCTTTATAACGGGCGGGGTGGGTAGATCTACGCAGCAACTCAATCGACTCGTAGATCGAGGGTAGAGTTGAACAAGGTAAAACTTATATAGTAATAAATAATTAGTTTAACTTTCAGCATTAGTTTCCAGAATTTCTGGTAACATATCAGGGATGAAAGATTGGTTGCCGATGATGCCTGTTTGTGAATGCTCCATCGCACTAGAAGGTGGAATCAATCGCGAAGTTTTTTCGCCTAATTGTGGCTCTTCATTTGGTAACAAGTTAATAAAGATTAGTGGCAGCATACTTCCAACATTGGCAATTAATACTAACAGCCATAATTTATCAAAATTGGTATCGGTGACACCGAGTAGATGCGTCAGAATTGCACCCCCCTCTTTAGATACTAAACCAGATAAATTGAGAACGGACATTAGTAAGGCAAATAAAGTCGCTTCAATTCCGGGCGGACATAATCTCGCTGCTAATACCAGCACGGGCATAAAAGTTAATTGACCCATCACAGTTAAAATCAAACTATCGCCTAGTGCGAACCAATGGTCGTCGATACCTAAAGTGCGATTGGTATGCGTAACTAATAGTAATGCTGTCAAACCTAATAAGGATGAAAATAATGTCGTCCAAATAAAGATTTGCCGGAACGGGATAGTTTTTAAAAAACGTTGAAATAACCACACCCCTAGTAATGATGCCAAACTAGTTACCAGCCGTACGCGTCCGAGAAATTCGGGCGTAAAACCCAGCTCATTGGTACTGAAGTAGAAAAAGGCTGAATCTGCTGTCGGCGTACATTGCCAAATAAATAGAAACAGCGTCGGCATCCAGATCGCTTTTTGGGTCAAAGCCTGCCACAATTGCTGCATCTGCTCTTTAACTATCGCCTGACGTGCGCCATCTGCGGGTGCGACAGGTTCCTCGGCAATCCACACCGCAGCCGCCGAAACTAGCAGCGGGAATGCGGCGGTAAAAGCAAAAACCGTGCGGGTACTAAAATGTTCGAGCAGTAACCCGCTAAAATAAGCCGTCAACAAGCCGCCGACTGCGGATGCACCCCAGCATAGAGCTTGCAACGAACCAGCTTTACCGACAGATTCATCCCTAGCGCGTTCGACAATTAAAGAGTCTACAATTACATCGCTAAATGCGACCGAAAGTGAAGTAATTGAAATCGCAATTGTCGCAGCAGTCGCTGTATGTACCAGATATGCCAAGCTCAACCAGGCACCGACACCCAGCAAACCCGATAAAATCAGGTAAGGTCGCCTTCTGTAGCCAAAGATGGGCAACCCATCAGAAATAAAGCCAAATACAGGTTTAATTACCCACGGTAAGGCGGCTATCCCCATCAGCGCAGCAACTTCGGCTGGTGATAATGCAAGTTCGTCTTTAAGGAAGAAACTTACCGCCAGTCGCGAGATCCCCAAAATGCCCTGCACGGCATATACTAGCAAAATTGCCAGCAGTTCGGGACTCGGTTGATGTCCGAACAAGATTTTAGCGAACATCGAGTCTTGAGTATCGATTTCTGATGACTCGGAACGATCGGTCAGCATTATTAAAAAATGTTACGCAGGATTTATGCTCTATGTTAACTCATCTTTACATAGCGATCGAGCGATCTGAGTGAAATTCTCCTACAGAGACGGGGGGACTGGGGGACGGGGAGACGGGGAGACGGGGAGAGTGCAATAAATAAAGATAACTTTTCTAACAGTGTCTTAGATTTTGATGATGAAACTATCGCGGCGGTGAAAATCGGCTTCGGTGCCGGGATGGGTTAATGCCCAATAGCTAATTTCATGCTGGTTAGATTCAATTACTGTTGTTACCGAAATCTCGATTTCTTGTTGGATGGGAATGATTCTACTTAGGCCGAATGTTAATGTTAATAGTAGAGAATTTGCTTGTCGATCGATCTTAAACGGTAATGATGTAAATGCTAGTTCGTTTTGTAAGCCCTGACGATAATTATCCAAGTGAAAAACATTCCAATCGCCACTCGGTGAAAGATTGAATTCCCAGTATTCTAAATTATCTGGAATGCCGATGAAAAACTCAAAGCAAGTAGTAGACCACAGCTCAAATTTGCGACTGGGTATGATTGCGGGTGGATCGATCGCGTTGGCGGAGCCTCTCTGAAGGAGAATCGTATCTAAATCGCCTTGGAGTTGATATTCGATCGATAACAGCTCGTTCTGGCGATCGATTTTGCCGCTCAGTTCGATATTTGGTAATGAAGCTTGCGATCGAAACGGAATCAGCTTAAACTCATTCATCCCCGCAGCTCCTCAATCATCGATCGGATTGCTAATTCTTGGGCTTCGATACTTTCGGTCAACTTAAACTGTACCAGTGCGCGATCGAGATTATGGGTGGGATATTTAACTTTAAAATAAATATTTTCTGCCAGATAATCGGTGAAAAATCTCAATCCTAACTCGAAGGCAATTAACCGCATTGCATCAAACAGATAGTCGTAGTCATCCGCGCCTAAGAAGCCGCGCGCTTGCGATAGATATCCGTCCAAAATTGCCCGACACATCTGCGTGTCAAAGTGTACCCGTTCCCACTCCTTCGTCTCCTCGCCGAGTGGATTACAACCCGATCGCAAGCAATCGCCGATATCATAGTGTACCAGTCCCGGCTTGACCGTATCGAGATCGATCGCCCCGATCGCCTGTTGGGTGGTGGTGCAAATCATCACGTTATTCACTTTAGGATCGCCGTGAATCGGTCGTAACGGCAGCTTGCCACTAGTTTTAGCATCTTCGAGTACTCGCGCCCATTCTTGCCGCTCTCTCACGAACTGGAGACAATAATCTACTTCCCGATTTAGCTCTCTGGTATGTGTCGGCAGTATTTGATGATAATATTCCAGATATTGGGGCGTAATATGAAATCCCTCTAGCGTATCAGCTAATTTATCGGGATCGAGATCGCTAATCAAATGATGAAATCGCCCCAGTGCATAACCAACTTCCCAGCCATGTTGAATGTCTTGGATGATATCGAGCGTTTGGGAACCATCGATAAAGCTAATCGCGCGCCAATACGAGCCATCGGGTTCGATCCAATGGTCGCACTTGTCTATTGTTAATAATACTCGCGGCACTACCCATCTTCGTCCCGCAGGTGCTGTTTCACTCTGCAATTTCTCGTGCATATGCTCGGTAAAAATTCGCATGTTCTGCATGACTAGCGCGGGTTGTTGAAATACATGAGTATTAATCCGCTGCAAGACAAAATGCGGCTCTGTGACATCAGCAGTCGTCACCAGAAATGTATCATTAATATTGCCACTACCAAACGCCCGCAGTTCGGTAACTTCTCTGGATGCAGCAAATTGTCGAGCGATATTAGTTAAACGATCCAATGTTTTATTTGGGGGAGATGGGAGATGGAATCGGGGAGCGGGGAGTGGGGAGTTTGGGGAGTAATTAGACTTCCAATCTAAAATACTCCTTACTTCTTACTCCCCGCTCCCCGCTCCTTACTCCCATCTCCGACAATTATCTCGCAACTTGCCGTGTCGATTTATTTTCTAGCGATTCAAACAGAGATTTTTCCTCAAGCGTAATCGAATTACGTTCGGTGACAAGTTGATTGTAACTGGCGGTTTGCTCTTTGAGTTGAACGACTAACCGATTGTAATTGCGGACGCGCTCGTTAAAAGTAGCGACGCGGGTATTATAATCGGTTTGAGGATTGGCGACAATCGCAGTTTGAATTGTCGATCCTTCAATCTCCACCTGCTTAGACTCTTTTTTGACTCGCTCGGATAGCTCTTCTAACGCCAAATTTTGGATTGACAATTGTTGAGCCAGTAGCTTTGCCTTACTCCTAAGTGCGGTAAATCTGCCTTCATACCCTTCAGATAAAGCCACGATCGGCGATCGATCGGTAAAATAGATCCGGTAATGTGCTTCTAGTTCGGGGCTGAGATTTCTCACTTCCGTACCCAAAATTGAGTGTAGCTCATTATCTACCGATCGGGAATCCTGATCTCGATATGTTTGGATAATCTTCCGAATCCGAGGATTATCGAGTTGGCTGAGTACTGCTTGCAATTGCTTATTAATTTGCGATTGCTCGAAGATCGACATCCGCTGATAGACAACATGCAACATCTCATGCGCGGCTGTCACTTCCATCACGCCTTGCAAGCGTGAATCGGTAACTGCTTGCAGAAAAATTCCTTTAGTGGGTACATAGCAACCCAGCACGATGGTGTGCTCGGAACTTTTGCACAATTTTAGCGATGACTTAGTTGATTCGATTGTGGGCTGATTGACGTAAAATAACCGCCGCGCGGTATCTGTCATCATCGTCGTGGTGGCAAGTCTGGCAACTGCTGGTGGCGGCTGATACGTCAGTAGTCTACTCCAGTCTTCTAATTCTTGAGTAAATCTAATCCCCACGACAACGACAGCAATCATCATTGCTATAACGAGATAACGTTGTAGTCGTTTCATGAAGAGTAATTAAATAATGTTGCAGGCTGGCAATTCTTTCAGATTCTACTTTAACAGGCGATTTCGATTCTTGCACTAGCCGAGGGGGGAAGGGAATAGGGGTAAGCTCACAATGCTAGTAGTAGAAAATGGTGCATGATGTGAGTAAAAAAGATGTTAATCTTCGTTGCGGTGCTAGTGCCAAAGCCGGATCGCGTGTGCTAACTTTGGTGAGCAAGGCTTAAAGCATCGATCCTTAATTTTTAAAGAGCAATTCAGTGATGGAGAACAATTTCGCCCAGACTGCCCTAGATTCTCAACTAGCAGCAGGTGAAGAAATGAGTGACTATGTAGCTCATCTACAAGTACACATGGCACTTCAAGCTCGCAATCTAGTCCCAACGCTGACAAATGCTGCCGATAGTCGGGAATTATTCCTCTATCAAACCCAAGCACATTTTGAAAAGCTGGCATCTCGGCAAATCTGCTAATTACATGTCTGTCTGTGCATAATGGCTGCCTAAAATGTGGTGAAGATTGACTACGTTGCCAATTATCGCGATCGAAGGCGCACTGAATTGGGAAATTTCGACTTCCCGCACGATCGTTTCTAATGTGGCGACCAATTCTTGCTGCTTGGGTGTAGTCCCCCATCTGACTAGCGCAATGGGGGTATTACTAGCTAATCCCGCCGCTGTTAACTCCGCCGCAATTCGATCGAGGTTGTGGATACCCATATATACTACGATCGTTTCGGCAGCTTTAGCGATCGCACTCCAATCGACCCCAGGACGGTATTTACCCGCCATTTCGTGTCCGGTGACAAAAATCACTGAAGAACTGTAATTGCGATGCGTCAGGGGGATGCCAGCATAGGCTGGAGCGGCAATTCCCGAAGTCACACCGGGCACTACTTCAACCGATATTCCCGCCGCAACGAGATCTTCCATTTCTTCGCCACCGCGCCCAAAAATAAACGGATCGCCACCTTTAAGGCGCACTACCACCGCATGTTCGCGCGCTTTGGCAACTAATAACTCGGTCGTTTCGTGCTGGAGCAGGGAATGTCTACCCATCCGTTTACCCGCATCAATTTTTTCTGCGTGTGGCGAGATAGTTGCTAAAATTTCTGCACTGACTAGGGCATCATAAATCACCACATCAGCCGACTCTAGTAAGACTTTACCCTTAATCGTCAGCAATCCCGGATCTCCAGGCCCCGCACCCACTAAATAGACTTTACCAACTGTCTGTGTCACGTTCTTGCTAGGGGATAGATTTTGGATTTTGGATTTTGGATTTTGGATTTTGCTAAATCACTATTCACTATCTCAAGATTTTACCAATCGTGGCT
>NZ_JANPLS010000103.1:0-7358 GCF_031422475.1 Chamaesiphon sp. VAR_48_metabat_403 | reverse complement strand
TGGTTTGTGCAGCTCTTTAATAAGTGCGGTTTTTCCAATCCCCGAAGATCCCGCCACCAATACCAATTCACTATTGCCAGTAGCAACGCGATCGCAGGCATTTAGTAATGTTTTAACTTCTAATTCTCGGCCATATAATCGTTCGGGAATTGTAAACCGATCTCTCAAATCCCGCGCGCCTAATTCAAACTCAGCCACCGTCCCCGTTGTTTGCCATAATTCCAAACATAGTTCTAAATCGTATTTAAGCCCCAACGCGCTCTGATAGCGATCCTCAGCCTTTTTAGCCATCAATTTCGCCACAATCTGGGCGACGACTGAGGGTACATCCGAATTAACCCGATCGACACTCACCGCCACCCGCTCTAAATGAGCGTGAATCAGATCGATCGGATCTTCAGCCACAAAGGGTAATTTGCCAGTCAGCAGCTCGTATAAGGTCACTCCCAGCCCGTAAAAGTCGGTACGATAGTCGAGTCCCCGATTCATCCGTCCCGTCTGTTCTGGAGCCAAATAAGCTAAGGTTCCTTCGAGTAAATTCGGACTCAACCACTGCTGAGTTTCGTGTGGTAATTGGGTAGCAATCCCAAAATCAATCAGCTTCACCTGCTTGGTAGCCGGATTAATGAGAATATTTGCAGGTTTGATATCCTTATGCACGATCCGTTCGCGTCCGAGTGCGTGTAAAGTGTCTGCAAGTTGAATCGCAATCTCTAACACGTCTACCACGGGCAAACACGCGCTTTGCCGATACCGCGCCAGCGAAACACCCGCAAAATCTTCCATTACCAACGCATAACCGCGATCGCACGTCTCTAAACTATAAACTCGCACCACCCCCAACAAATCGAGATTTTTGGCGATCGTATACTGATGGCGAAAATTCAGCAGCTCTTCGTAAGTCGGATACTCTGCTACCAATAGTTTGATAACTACCGTCTCAGCTTTGGCACCCAATCGCTCCGCTGGCTGCGCCCGATACACTACAGTTCTGTCACCACGTTCGAGTTCCGCTACCAACCGATACCCACACAGATTCGAGTCCAAACTGTTTGTCGTCATAAATTCGCCCGATCTTACCTACCGTCTCTTAATATGCCCCGTTTCGAGCTGGACATTGCATTGGTGGGAGATCGGAGATGAAAGTAAGAAGTTAAGAAGTAA
This sequence comes from Chamaesiphon sp. VAR_48_metabat_403, assembly GCF_031422475.1. NCBI lineage: Bacteria > Bacillati > Cyanobacteriota > Cyanophyceae > Gomontiellales > Chamaesiphonaceae > Chamaesiphon > Chamaesiphon sp. VAR_48_metabat_403. The sequence continues at coordinate 6,194 of NZ_JANPLS010000103.1, read as the reverse complement.
GAAGTAATCGGGACGCTTGCGTCTTTGATATTGAGATTCATTTTCTTTCCTCCCACACCCCCACACTCCCCTCCCCCATACCATTTAAGTTAAAATCGTACATATCCTACTGGTGCGCCCGATAAATCTCATGCTTTTAAACGAACTCACGCCGATTATTAAAGAATTAGCCAAAGAACCAGCCGCCTTTTGCAGTGGGTTCATTTCTGGGGTACTCCGGTTGAATCTGACTGATGACCCCGTAAAAACCTGGCTGGAAAAGCAAGCCGGATTTACACCGACATCTAGCCAAACCGGGATGAACGACCCTCAAAGACCGAAATCGATCGAGATCGACTAAAATTTGCATGAGTACATTTATTCGGTTGGTTGGCACCCGCGCTCTGTCAATCGCTAGGTACTTAAAAAAAAACCCAAACTTGTAATCTGGATAACTCTTAAAACCCAGGAGATCGGGTATGATAAAAAGAATAATTACTAGTTGCTGTTCGATCGCTAGTCAGCATTGAAGTCTAGAGAACTACTTATTTAAGTCAGTCGATCTAAAACCATCGATTTGCCAATAGCTAATCGTTCGCGTAGCGTGCCTTGGGCAATCGCCTCAACGCCAACGCTAGCTAATCGGGCGTAGTCTTTGTTAGCGATCGGCTAACATACTATTGTCTGCTAAGTGTACAGTAACTTTTCTCGTCCAGCTTTATCGATGCTCTCATGACCATTTATATCGGAAACTTATCCTACCAAGCCACCGAAGAAGACTTAAAAACAGTTTTTGAGGACTACGGCACAGTCAAACGAGTTGTACTTCCCACAGATCGCGAGACTGGCAGACTGCGTGGCTTTGCCTTTGTTGAAATGTCTGACGATGCCAGCGAAGACAATGCAATTACCAATCTTGATGGTGCAGAATGGATGGGTCGTTCTCTCAAAGTAAATAAAGCCCGTCCCCGCGAAGAAGGCGGCGGTAACCGTGAGGATTTCCGCAAACCCTCTTACTAGCACCTTCTAACTAAATATTTAGAGCGACAATGATGTTCGGAACATCATCGCCATCGACTCTAAAACTAGTGCAGTTATGTTGCAATATAATCGCACGATTGCTAGGGTGAGGGTAGTGGTTACCTTCACCCTTTTGTATCGATCTCTATGAAGTCATTTATTCACACTTAAATCTGATAATATGGTCGCCATTTTTATTGGGAAAAGTAGACTTAAAAATACCAAAGCCACTCAAGACTAAGGAATCGCCACTTTTAGTTCCTGGCGAGACGCAAATTTTCCGCTCTCCAAAGATTGTCTTCACCATCAGTTCGCAACCAGATTGGGATTGGGCGGTGGTAATTTTAATTTCAGATTCGATATTTAAACCGTTTCGTTTGCGCTCGTTATCTCGATCGGGAACCCGCAAACATACATATAAATCGCCTGGTTGACCGTAACTTTTACTAGCATCGCCTTGCTCTTTTAATCTCAATTTACTCAGATCGTTTACTCCCGCAGGAATCGTTACTTTTAACGATCGCGTAACTCGGACGAATTCACCATTATCCTGACAATCTAACACCTGAATCTGAATTTCTTTGATGCAGCCTAAAATAGCTTCATCGAAGCCAATTTCTAGCTCGATTTGCAGATCTTCGCCGCGCACGGGATTCGGGGGTGTTTTGCTAACGTCTTCTTGCCCGGTAGTATAGGCATTAAAATTTCGACCGATCTGTTCGCATGTTGTTTTCAGATTGGCTTCAATTTCATCAAATATATTACTGGGTTTGTGTCGATCGCTTTGCGAGGGGACGACGACAATAATATATAAATCTCCCGATCTCCCACCAGATCTACTGACATCGCCTAGCTCGTCATATTTTAATTTAGTATCATAACTGACCCCAGCCGGAATCTTAATTTTTAAATTTTTAACAACTTTTTCAAAGCTACCATCATTCTTGCGTTCTAATATCGGAATCCAAATATCTTTGCAACAACCTCGGCTCGCATCATTATCGCCGATCGCTAGTTTGATTTGGATATCTTCACCGCGATTGAGTTCTAGAAAGGTACCTTTAACTCCTTGTTCGATGCCCGATTGAAGTTCTCGCCCTACGCCTTCGGAGACCGTCTTAAAACCTTCAACAATTTCATCGAAAATAGAATTATGGGTTGCCATGTTCCGCTCGTACTCTTAATAATAAATGTTGTGGATGCTGACGGTAATTATCGGAGCTGACTCAGTTCCGATAATTACCAGCTAGCTAGACAGCTTCCCCACACATTTACTAGATTCAAGTATTACCAACGCCCAACCGGAAAGAAAATTGAAATAATTATCGAGAATCAGAGTTTAATCAGATATTTCTCGCGCTGACGGTACACTTCGACTTGTTTGAGATGCCGCGATGGCAGATACAATAATAGATATGCGATGCTAAGAGCCAATCCCAAGACAAATATCAGCAGAAATCCATCCAGTCGATAGAGCAAAACGCCTAAGCTCAGACCAAAGAGCGCAATTATTTCAAACACGAGAAAAATAAAACCATGCCGATATCGTCTCGATTCGGGTAGTCGAGCATATTCGGCATCGAAAAAATAGCCGATTAGCCCAGCCTGAACCCCAAGTACAGCACCAGCCGGAATTCCATTGCTATTAACAACAAAACTCAACACTAATCCCACCAAACTGCCGACCAAACTGCCTACCACCGCCTGCGCGCCGATGATTACTCCATTTAGACCACCAGCCATATTTATCCCCCCGGCGATCGTGCCAGCAAATGCCCCAAATGTGATGCCAGCAATACAACCAGCCGCACCACCCAGCCAAAGCCCAAACAATCCCCCACAAATTGCCGCGATTCCCGCCCGAAATTTCACACCATCAGGATGTACGTCGCTAGTGCTGGAAAACATCGTCAAAAAGCCGCCAGTCAAAAAGCCTGTAGCAATTCCTGTCCCAGAAGAACTCCAAGCTTCACTAGATTTCAGGCTGTATCCGCAGCCAAACGCAAACATCAGGAATACTACCATTGCCCCATAGGGGAATTGCTTGGCTTGAATGGGGAGCGGAGCTGTCATGACTTCAAGTCGGAGCAAATGCACATCGGGAACGGCATTACTCGTCAAAACGATCGAGCGACTTCCCACAGATTGAGCCGTTAATTTGCTGGTATCGACGGTAATTTCGCATTCAACTTCATTACTATTAATTTCCCTGGATGAGAACGAAATCCACTTATGAATGCGATTGGAATTTGGCGGATCGTGGGGGTGTGGCTCGATCGACCAAGTGCCCTCTAAGCTGGTATCGGGAGTACTATTGATAATAGTCAGCGTTTTGGTAATCCGTTCACCCAGTTGAGTGGCGTTAAATTGCAGGCTAGGCGGGCTGAATTCGACTGAAGGATAGCGAGTGACATAAATCGGTTTGAGGGCAATTAGAGCGGCTTCTGCATCGAGATAGCGATCGCTCACTCTGGGTGCGACCATTGTTTCTAACCAATCCATAAATCCCGTACTGAGTTTTGGCGTGAGATGTTGGAAGGTAATTTTGCCATCTTCATCGATGAGCGCGTCCATTCGGTTAGACTTGGTTTGCGTTAGTAATGCAATCAGCATCGCCCCCAATCCGTAAAGATCTGTGGCGGCGGTGAGTCCTTTGTTATACATCTGCTCTGGAGCCATAAAGCCAAATGTCCCCGCCGCGACGCTGCTCATTGCTACCTCGCCACCACCGATCCGCGCGAAGCCAAAGTCAATCAGATAAACATTAAGATCTGCATCTACCAAAACATTTTCGGGCTTAATATCGCGGTGAATGACCGCAGGAATCCGATCTTGCATGTAAATTAAGATTTCCAGCGCAGCTACCGCAATCTGTTTAATTTGGTCAGAATCGAAGCTGCGGGGGATAGACAGAGCCTGAGCCTCTTTATATTCTTGGACGATCGCATAACCATCATCACCCTCGATCGATTCGATGTAATGCGGTATCCCTGGATGTTTTAAATCTTTGAGCACTTGCATTTCGCGCTCGACTTCTTTAAACTGCGACCAGCCAGAGCCTTTGGCAAATTGAAACTGTTTGATGACTACTTGCCGATTGGGTGGATCGATTGTCTGGCACAAGTAGACAACGCGCCCACCAGCCGCATTCCGCCCTAGTTCGCGAATTACTTGATATCCTTGGGTTAAAAAGTCTGGAAAATCGCTCATGACTACTGCGAACTGATACTGGGTTGTGCCTACGGTTATAAAGCCCAGATTTGTTGGTAAAAGCTACATTTTAGGTTTTAGGTTTTAGGTTTTAGGTTTTAGGAAATTAACTAGTCCCCAGTCTCCCAGTCTCCCAGTCTCCCTAAATACCATGACTTTTGCCAATCACCCAATGACGGCGGAACGATCGGGCGAGGCTGCTTTCTTTAAATGAGAGATAAATCGGTCTACCATGCGGACAGGTGCGGGGATTGCGAGTACGTTGCCAGCGATCGAGTAAACTTTGCATTTCTGGTAAACTCAAGGGCGTACCATTCCGAATCGCGCAGCGACAGGCGACAGCTACTTGCGCCGCCTGTAAGTCTCCGCCCAGGCTGAGTTCGGTAATTGCTGCTGCGATATCTTCGCGCATTAATAGGGGTGCGGGAGCTGTGCGAATCGCCCATAAACCTTCTCCAAATGGCTCGATCTCGATCGAGATTTGCTGTAACTGCTCTATTTGCCGCTCTGACAGGTGGGACAAAATTATTGGCGGTTCTAGAGGTAAAAGTTGCCAAGCACTACTTATTTGCTCGTACAACACCCGCTCGTGAGCGATATGTTGTTCGACTAACCACAATCCATCGGCATGTTCGGCGACAATATAGGTATTGAGGACTTGTCCGACAGCGCGGAGTTCGAGTAAGCCCAAACCGTCGCCGTCGTTCATAATCGATCGCTGCGGAATATGGTAAGCTCCTTGCTGTTCGGCGACTGCGAGTAATTTACCGATCCGGCTGGTGTGAGTGCTTTCGTCTAACTCATCGGCTTGTAAATTTAACGCTCGATCGATCGCAACAGTTACCTGCGATTGCCAATATTCGACGTGTTGGAGATAGATTTCGACTTTGGCGGGATGGCGATTCCAGTCGATGTAGTGGGGGGGAATTTGCAGGTGGAGAAAACAGACGGGATAACGATCGCGCGGTAAGGTACGCGCCAAACTACTGACGATCGTTTGTTCTAATTCTGGAGATCGGACGATCCGCCCGTTGACAGCGACTTTTACCCAGTCTAGCCGATGACGATGACATCGATCGGGCAATCCTAAAGTTAACTGAATGCGTGCATCTCCGTCTGGTGGCTTCATTACACCATCGTATTTACCAGCATAAAGTTCTTCTAGAGCCAATTTCAGAGCATCCGCTCGCATCTCAATTTCAACATGCTGAAGATCGTCAACCCGAATTTTTGGAAGTAATTGGGGAATAATTTGCTGGGTAGTTCTACTCCCAATAATCTGAAACCACGGACGATGTTGCTGCTGAATCGTCCACCCAATTTGGGGATGACACAGAGCCAAATGATAGATAATGTTCTGCACTTGGCGCAATTGACAATTAAGATTTGGCAAACCTTCGCGCCGAGCCGCCCATTCACCAAATAAATCTACCACATCGATCGCCGTACCGGGCGCGATTGCCACTTCCTGCTGCCCAATTACTTCCCCCTGATGGTTGTAGACTAAATGCCAACCATCGCAACTATCGCGCGGACGACTGTAGATTTCGAGATTGGCAAGTTGCGCCAGACTGTGCAACGCCTCCCCACGAAAGCCCAAACTCGTAATCTGAAATAAATCCTCACGATCGTCGATTTTGCTCGTACTATGCGCCGTCGCCGCCTGTTGTAAATCCGCAAGCCCGATCCCGATCCCATTATCAGCTACCCGAATCCGCCATCGATCGGGAAACAGCGATACCGTAATTCGCGTAGCATCAGCATCGATCGCATTTTCACATAATTCCCGTACTACCGCCCCCAGCGAGTCAATTACTTCTCCTGCTGCGATCGTGTGAATTACATCGATAGGTAATAGATGGATTGGCATTTGACAGCAAACATTGGTACGTGACTTACATCGCGCACCAGTAGTGAGAAATTACTAATAGCTAAAAATCTGCGGGACTACGTGCAGATCGATCGTGTCGGCTAGACTTCGGCTG
>NZ_JANPLS010000102.1:0-7644 GCF_031422475.1 Chamaesiphon sp. VAR_48_metabat_403 | reverse complement strand
CCCGTCCCCCCCGCTCCCATCTCCCCGCTCCCCGCTCCCATCTCGTATTAAGTATTCTTACAGCCTTGTCAAAAAAAACTCAGATGTTCGTGAATTTGGCTTACGTAAATGTATTGACAAGCACTGTTTTATTTGGGACGAACGTACGTAAATTCCGAGCGGAGATACTTCAACAGATATTTGATGTAACCATTTGAGGGCTTGAGTTCGAGCGAGATCGAGCAGATCCAACGGTAAAAATTATTTGCACTAAATTACAACATAATTGCTATACCATAGCCAATTGTCGTATTGATATTACTGTTGACAGTTGTGATGATAAGAGGATTCGAGATTACATCATATAACTTTTATACAACGAAATAAAATGAATTTACAATCGTTGCCCAGTAAAAGTCCTCGCCCGATCGATCGAACCCAGCGGCAGCAGATCGAACTCGAACAAATGTCAGCACAGTATCGCCCTCAGCATCGCGTTCGGGTTGAGGATGGCAATCGAGTAGCACCAAAAATGCGCCAGGTACTAACGCAGGCAATTGGATCGCACCAGATTGTTTCGCTCGATTCAGTTGCGGCAGATCCCTTCGAGATCCAGCACCTAAATACAGGTAATTTCGATTTGATCGATCTCCAGTGGGATAGTAGTTTCAAGCTGACACGACCGCAGGCAGATCGGTACCTCATGTGGATCGTCTTGGCAGGTTCCTTGTCACAACAACTCGATTCGCCCCTACAGCACCAACGTTCGCAAAAACTCAATTGCTCTCCCAAGATCGCCACAATCGTCAATCCGGGTCAAACAGTGGAAAGTATTTCTAGCCAGCAGGGGAAGGCTTTATTAGTATCGATCGATCGTGATGCGATCGAGTCAGCTACAAGCAAATTACTTACCAGATCTTTAAAACAGCCACTAATTTTCCAATCTAGCGTTGACCTTACCAGCGATTTAGGGATGAATCTGCAAAAATTTTTACAGTTTTTGTGGGAAAGTGCTGCGGGAGCGGGAGCAGTTTCGGCGGCATTCATGTTTGAGGAGTTGGAGCGGGCTTTCTTAGCCTGCACGCTCAAAGGTTTGCCCAGTAACTATTCCGAGGAAATATTAGATCGACTCGAAGGTGCATTTGCCGCTCACGTCCGCAAAGCACGCGTCTTTATTGAATCCAATCTCCACGAAGATATCAAACTCGGAGATATTGCCACCGCAGTTGGTGTCTGTGCGCGATTGCTTCAAAAAGCCTTTTCTCATCAGTGCGGCTGTTCGCCGATGCGCTTTGTCACTCAAACCCGACTCCACCGGATTCGTCAGGAATTGGAGTCACCCACCAGCGATGCCAAGATAGTCGATGTAATGATGGATTATGGCTTTACACAAGGGGGGAAGTTTGCAAAAGAATACCAACAACTATTTGGTGAAAATCCGTCGGATACGTTGAAACGATCGAGCCAGTTTCAGCCACAGCCTTCCCCACTCTGGCACCAAATCGACGATGCCCGCTCCGAACAAGTCATCGGCGGTCTATCTTGTGCTACCGAATGCGATCGTAGTGCCGAACGATTGCTAACGATCGTTCGACAGTGGCAGTTATTCGCATCTGGATTGCCGGATTTGTAGGCTTTAGGTTTTAGGTTGTAGGTTTTAGGTTTTAGGGGAAAGGGGGAAGGGGAAATAAAGATCTCCCAGTCGCCCAGTCCCCCCGTCTCCCCGTCCCCCCGTCCCCGATCGTGCCAAATGCGATCCGATCGACCGAAATGTGTTCGCAATCGGCATTTTCCAATCGGTTTGAGGACTTGTAATATATAAGAGATCGAAAGCATTCAATCAATTTTTGGAGTCTTTATGAATACTAATTTTGGGATCGAACTGTCTGATGATTCGGCACAAAACGTTAGCGGTGGCTTACGTGGAAGTGTAAATTTAGATGTCTATAAGAAATCTTATATCGATATCTACGTAAATAAGTACGTTGTCTCTTATGCTAATCCGAAAGGAAACTTAGCCGATGCGGAAGCGTATGCAGATGCTTCTGGTAAAGATTCATTGGCAGAGACTCTGACGCTATCTAGCACTACGCCCTTTAGCTCGTCGGCTTATAGCGGATCTACCTCTGCGTCTAAATAGCCCCAGCTAGAGTACAAAGCACGACTCAATTTTATACTGTCGTGCTTTGTGCTTTAGATGCGCGATTACCTCTCGGCGCGGCTGTGCCTACGGCAGGCTACGCCAACGCCAACGAGACGAGATCGCACGACATTAAATATGCACATTTTTTTTGAGAATTCATATTCTTTGGTTATGAAAATATTTAACTTGATGCCTGTAGAACTGTTGACAAGATCGGGCGACTGCAAACAGCCGATTTTTTTTGAGATTTTGCGTTCTTTGTTTGCAAAAATATTTAACCCGATCTCCTCAGCAGATTGTTCAGACAACTTGTTTTTCACTGAAATTCCAGATTTGGATGCCGCTGCTGTTGCTGGGGGTGCGTCGGCAAGTGTAGATGCAGTAGCCTTGGCTTATGGGCCATCAACTTATGCGTTTACTGATGCCAGGACTCGATCGACAGCTTATAACCCTAAGGTTTCCATCGCCGTAGGATCGGGTATTGCCATCGCCACGGGAGACCAGACATTTACTAATGTGAGTGTGTTTGGTACGGGAGATAAAGTATTCAAACAGTCAAAAACCTATGAATTTAACAACACTAAAATATCGACCGGATATGTCGTCGCCATTGACTATCAGTAGAGTGCGTGCGGGGATAATCTGTTGGTAAATGTGAGTGTTTTCGGTATGGGAAATTCGGTACTGGCCGATCGCGACTGCTGCTTCGACAAGGTGGAACTCTTCTCAAAACAATTTGCCATTGACTATTCTTAATTGATATCTCATGGAGGAATTATGCGAACTCTGAAAATTAGTAATTCGAGCTGCCAATCGCAGCGTGTGGATAACTTATTAGCGATTCTCGTTCCGAGAGGCTTCGCCAACGAGATCGACGATCTTGCGGCATCGACGATTAGTGGGGGGGCATCCATCGGAGTTGTCGCCACTGCTGAGGGATTTGGTGATGCAACTGTGTGGACGATTACCAGCAGTAAATCGACCCCTGAAGGTGCCACAGGCATGGGGACAATTACCATCGGAACAACTCCGTCGATCGATGGAACTAGTTATCGGCTCAAGGTCGGAGACAAGTCGATCGAATTTCCTGTAAGTCATTTTTTCAAACAAAAATTTGAAGGTCGCCAAGATATTTATAATTACTATCGATCGTTATTAAACAGTCTGTTCGCTCGTTAATTTTTCCCATTGGCCTACGACCCATGCCCTACTCCTGCATCCTGCAACATAGTGAAGAAGACTGTGGTGCGGCGTGTTTGGCGACTGTTGCCAAACATTACAAGCGTACCTTTACCCTCTCGCGAATTCGGGAAGCCGTGGGGACGGGATCGTGTGGGACTACTTTACTGGGATTGCGACGGGGGGCAGAGGCATTAGGGTTTCAAGCGCGGCAATGTCAGGCACCACCTCAATTAATCGATCGACTTCAGGAAGCACCATTACCCTTAATCGTCCACTGGAAAGGCAATCACTGGGTCGTACTATACCGACAACGGGGAAAGAAGTATACGATCGCCGATCCAGCCGTGGGGATTCGACACATTACGCAGACAGAACTGTTGGCGGGATGGTCGAATGGCATGATGTTGCTATTGCAACCAGATGAAGCGAAATTTTACGATCGACCCAACGATCGCACGACGGGATTCGGGCGATTTTTGCTGCGAGTTTTGCCGTATAAGTGGCTGCTAATCCAAGCTCTGCTAATTAACATCGCGATCGGATTATTAGCATTAGCAATGCCGATGATGATGCAGTTACTCACCGATGACGTACTAGTGCGCGGCGACTTACAACTGCTCTCCACCGTCGCGATCGCCGTCATCGTGATGAATCTATTTCGGAGTATCATCGGATTGATTCAATCCCAGTTAGTCGGGCATTTCGGACAGCGATTGCAACTGGGTTTAACCCTCGACTATGGCTTCAATCTGTTGCGGTTGCCCCTATCTTACTTCGATGCCCACCGCAGTGGCGAAGTAATTAGCCGCCTGAGCGATGTTCATACCATTAATACCCTCGTCGGTCAAATCGTCCTCGGTTTACCCAGTCAATTTTTTATTGCGATCGTCTCATTAGGGCTGATGATCCTCTATAGTTGGCAACTTACCATCGCCTCCGTTGCCGTCTTCTTTTTAGTAACGATCGTCAACCTGTTATTTCTGCCCGCACTGCGCCAAAAAACCCGCCGTTTAATCGTCGAAGGCACCGAAAATCAGGGCTTTTTAGTAGAAACCTTCCGCAGTGCCCTCGTCCTGAAAACCACCCAAGCCACGCCGCAAATCTGGGAAGAATACCAGCAAAATTTTGGGCGGCTGGCAAGTCTGAGCTGGGGGACGATGCAACTGGGTTTATATAGCTCCACCCTGACAGGCATTATTTCTAACTTAACCACGATCGGGTTACTCTGGTTCGGCAGCTACTTAGTCATCGATCGTACCTTGAGTATCGGTCAGTTAATCGCCTTTAATGGGATGAGTGGTAACTTCCTAGGCTTTCTGGGCAGCCTGATTGGGTTACTCGATGAATTTATTACCGCCCAGATCGTGATTCAACGCCTCTCCGAAGTTCTCGATGCCACCCCCGAAGAAGTCGATCCGACATCCAAACCGTGGGTATCCATTCCCAATAACGCCGATATCGTCTGCACCCGTGTAGACTTTCACCATACCGGACGAGTCGATCTGCTCCAAGATTTTACCCTGACAATTCCCGGCGGACAAGTTATCGCCCTGATCGGTCGATCCGGCTGCGGCAAAAGTACCCTCGCCAAACTCATTGCTGGATTATATCCCCTCGGTGCGGGGAATATTCGCTACGGTATCTATAACCAGCAAGATCTCTCCCTTGAATGTCTGCGCCAACAGGTCGTATTAGTCTCCCAAGATGCCCAATTTTGGAGTCGATCGATAATTGACAACTTTCGCCTTTCCTACCCGCAAGCATCCTTTAAACACATAGTCACAGCCTGTCAACTTTCAGGCGCAGACGAATTTATCAGCGAATTACCCAACAAATATCAAACCGTCTTAGGTGAATTTGGAGCCAACCTTTCCGGCGGTCAAAAACAACGCTTGGCTCTAGCCAGAGGCATTCTCACCAATCCCCCGATCTTAATCCTCGACGAATCCACAGGCGCACTAGATCCCAGTACCGAAAACCAAGTACTCGATCGCATCCTAGCCAAACGCCAACACCAAACCACCATCCTGATCAGCCACCGCCCCCGCGTCATCCTCCGCGCCGATTTAGTCATCTACCTCGATCGCGGCTCCATCGAAATCGTCGGCACCCCCGACGAATTATTACACGTTCCCGGTCGGCATTTGGATTTTTTAAGACCGTGAGGAGATGGGAGACGGGGAGACGGGGAGACGGGGAGACGGGGAGACGGGGAGATGGGGAGATGGGGAGATGGGGAGATGGGGAGATGGGAGTAAGGAGTAAGGAGTAAGGAGTAAGGAGTAAGGAGTAAGGAGTGTGGGTGGATTTAGTGGTGTTGAATATTTTCGATCTCAAATATTACAGTTTGACAAAACCCGCATCGCCGCCATGCTTGGAATGTAGGAACACCCACCCCGATGCCAACCAACCGACCCTTACGCAGGGGAGTTTGAGGGGGCGGCGATTTGCGCTCGTCGGGTTCCCCGACGGTTTAGCAAATCAAGACAGCGTTCCGCCTCTCAACGGGGGGGCTGGGGGTCGGAACCCCCAGATCCGGGTTCTGCCCCCACCAACAACCACCGCCACCCACCAATATATATCGCCTACCGCACCGCCCATCACCAACAACCAACGATCGCCTACCGCCCGCCTATTACCAACAATTAAAAGCCATGGAAGATCGAAACTTTTCGTCTGGAGAAATGATTCCTGCCAATATTAACAACAACGGACATCATTTAGTCACCATCGCCCCAGAAATTTCCCCAGATCTCGATAGTGCCTTCGATTCAGAAATTACCACAGATATCACCAGCGCGATCGTCCCCTTTGTCAAAACATCAGGTGCGATCGTCCAGTTAGATACCTCATCAGAATATTTACCAGAGATCGGGCGAGGAGTAAGCGCGATCGGATTATTCCTAGTAGCTAGTTTCGGCGCAGCCATCGCCCTCAGCGGCATCTTAAAATATAAAACTACCATCCAAGCCCCCGCCACCATCCGTCCCATCGGCGAACTCCGCCTGATCCAATCGACGATCGAAGGCTCCATATCGAGCATCGCCGTGCGCGAAAATCAAACCGTCCGCAAAGGCGATCCGATCGCCACCGTCAAAGATTCGCGCCTAGAAAGCAAACTCCAAACCAAACGCCGCCAACTAGTCGGAGACATTCAAAAAGCCAAATACCAGATTACCGCGCTCGACTCCCAAATCAGCGCACTCGATCGTCAGGGCACCGCCGAAATCGAACAAACCGCTCGATCGATCTCTGCCATTCAATCCGAACTCAGTCGCGCCGAACGCGATTATCGCGATAAAAACATTACCACCCAAACCGAAGTCGCCGAAGCCCAAGCTAACTGGCGCACCGCCCAAAAAGAACAACAAGCCGCCGAAGCCGAATTACAAATCACCGCCGCCAATATTCGATCGGTTCAGGCTGGCTACCAATCTGCCCTCGCCCGATCGCAACGCTACCAAAGTGCCGCTACTGAGGGCGCGATTTCTACCAACCAACTAGAAGAAGCCCAATTAGCCGCCGAACAACAGGCACAATCGATCGCCGCTCAAGAAGCCACGATCGCCAAACAACAGCAGATCGTCGCCCAGATTGCCGAAACAGTCACCGCCGCCGCCGCTAGAGTCAAACGTACCCAAACCGCTCTCAATCCCAGCCAATCCGAATCGCAAACGATCGTCCAAAAAATCGCCCGCGAACGTGCGACTGGTAAAGCCGCGATCGCCCGACTCCAACAAGAACGCCAAAAACTGTTCCTACAACGCAACGAAATCGTCGATCGGATTGCTATTAACGATCGCGAGATCGCCCAAATTGCCACCGAACTTAAACCCACGATCGTCCGCGCCCCCATATCCGGCACGATTCAAGAATTAAACCTCCGCAATAATGCCCAAGTCGTTAATGCAGGCGATCGAATCGCTCAAATTATGCCCACCGATACCGCCTTGAGTATCAAAGCCTTAGTCGCCATTGCCGATATCGCTAATGTTAAAGTCGGGCAAACAGTTCAACTCCGCGTCTCAGCTTGTCCCTACACCGATTATGGTGTCGCCACGGGCAAAGTCAGCGAAGTCGCCGCCGATGCCAAACCGATCGCTCAAAATGCCGCCCAACAGCCCCAAACTGCCGCCAACGGTGTTTATGAGGTAACTATTAAACCAGATACCCTTACGCTCAATCGCGGCACCAAAAAATGCCAAATTCGATCGGGCTTAACCGCCAGAGCCGACATCATTTCCAAAGAACAAACCATCCTCCATTTTATGCTCACTAAAGCACGGCTGTTGGTCGATCCGTAGAAGGCGGGGAGCGGGGAGAACGGAGAACGGAGAACG